>JBHLQZ010000111.1:0-5639 GCA_048883065.1 Candidatus Thorarchaeota archaeon
CGAGAGTGAAGAAAGATACAGAAAACTCATAGAAACTTCACCTGATTCTATTATTCTTACAGATCTTAAAGGAAATATAACCTTAGCAAATCAACAAGCAGCATCAATGTATGGTGTGGAACAAACTGAAGATTTAATTGGTTTGAATATGATGGATTTCACTTCTCATGAAGATCGAAAACGAGTGTTTGAGACTCTTGGTAGAGTGTTTACTGAATCAAAATTTGAAACATTAGAATATACAATGCTAACGAAAGAAGGAACACGTTTTCCAGCTGAACTAGGTGCGTCAGTAGTTTTAGATAAGAATGGAAAACCAATTGCTTTAATGGTTGTTAGTAGAAATATTTCAGAAAGAAGGAAAGCTGAAAAAACGATAAAAGAGAGTGAAGAAAAATTCAGACAAATTTTCAATAATGCAAACGATGCAATTTTTATCCATGAGTTAACAAAGGAGGGAAAATTAGGGAATTTCATAGAAGTGAATAATATAGCTTGTGAGTGGACAGGATATACAAGGGAGCAATTATTAGAATTGTCACCCATAGATATTGATCGACCTGAATTAGTTGAACAAACTAGAGATATAGGAAAAGAGCTAAAAACCTCAGGATCTACCACATTTGAAGGAATTATAGCTCATAAAGATGGAATGATTAAATCTGTTGAATTCAGTTCTCATTTATTCTTGCTTAAAGATGAAGTTGTTATCTTATCAATAGCAAGAGACATAACTGATAGAAGGAAAGCCAGGGAGGAGCTTATAGAAAGTGAAGAAAAATTCAGACAAATTTTCAATAATGCAAACGATGGGATTTTTCTAACTAAAATAATCAAAGAAGATAGAACTAGTCCTTTCATTGAAGTGAATGAGGTTGCATGTACTTTGTTAAGCTATTCTAAAGAAGAACTTCTGAAAATGAGATCTGTTGAAATTACAGCACCAGAAGAAAGGGATTACAATTCAGAAATAATCAAAGAGATTTACAATAAAGGTCACGGAACATTTGAAACAGTACTTTTATCAAAAGATCAGCGAAGAATTCCAATAGAACTTAGTTCGCACCTATTTACATTAAAAGATGAAAAAGTAGTTTTGTCAATTGCACGAGATATTACTGAAAGGAAGAAAGCAGAAAGTGCTATTCAGGAAAGTGAGGAAAGATATAGAAAATTAGTTGAGACTTCACCAGATGGTATTGTTGTTACAGATCTTTCTGGAGATATCATTATGACTAATCTTCAAGGAGCTAAATATTATGGTACTGAGGATGTTAATGAGATAATTGGTCTTAATGCATTCGACCTAATCGATTCTGGTGACCACGCTCAAGCAGCCGCTAATCTAGAAAAAACACTAGAAGAAGGAAAGATAGGTCCAGTAGAATACACTTTTCTAAGAAAAAATGGGGAGACATATCCTGCAGAATTAAGTGCATCAGTAATGGTTGATGAAGAAAATAAACCTTTTGCATTCGTAGCAACTGTTAGAGATATAACTGAAAGAAAGAAAGCTGAAGCTCAGATTTTAGAAAGTGAGGAAAAATATAGACAACTTTTCCATAATGCACAAGATATTATTGCAGTTGTTGATGTTCCTCGAGATGGTTCAGTAGGTAAAATCTTAGATGTGAATGACGTAGCATGTAGTAAAACTAGTTACCCACGAGAAGAAATGATAGGTTTAGATATTAGAGAAATTGTGAAAGATTTAACAGCTGAAGAAATCACATCCTACTTTAAAGAGATGCTAAACGTTGATTTTATTACTTTTGAGAGAGATTTTGTAAAAAAGGATAAAGAGACTTTCCCAGTTGAAATTCAAGCAGCGCCTTTCACTTTAAGAGATGAGATAACTGTTTTAATAACTGCTAGAGACATTACAGAAAGAAAAAGAGATGAAGAATTAAAGAAGAGAGCTTATGCACAAATAGAACAGAATATAGACAATTTCGAGATTTTAGTAGATCGAATAAGGAATCCTCTAACAAGTATTATTGGATACTCTGAATTATCTGACACAATGCATTCCGAAATTATTATTGAAGAAGCGAGGAAAATAGAGGAAATTGCACAGCAGATGTCAGACAGTTGGGTTGATTCAGAAGAATTTAGAGAAATACTTAGAAAGCACATGTTGGATAATGCTGAAAAGGTCAAAGAATTATAGATACTATCTTTTTCTTGCATATATTTTATATAGTCCTCTTCTAAAATATCGAATATGGGTTTTACAAAGTGGTTTAAGAAGAATTTTCAAGCAACAATCTGGGAAGTAATAGTTGCGATTGCACTTGTAATAACTTTCTTTGTTTTGAGATTTTTGATACATGAATATTCAACTATATTCATTATACTAGGTTTTATCGTTGGAACTTGGTTAGCATTTAGACCGTCTGAATGGGCAGTAGAAGGATTAAATAGTGGAGCAAAATATGTTGGTTTGTCAGAGTATATAGCTGGTTTACTATCAAGCTTAGCATCAAATCTTCCTGAAGCTGTTATTGCTATTCTTTTGATTATATCAGGAGAAATTGAAATCGCAGTAATAACTATACTAGCAGCTGCAGGTTTTAATACAATCATTCTGGGACTTTCGATTCTTATAGCAACTATAAGAAAAGGCAGCATTGATGTTCCTGAGGATTTAGAAAAAAAAGAGAGTGCTATTATTAGGTGGGGGATAGTCGCGCTATCAATGACTGTAATTTATGGTTTAGTAGAATTTACACAAGTGAGTAATTGGGCACAAACAGAAATTGCACGTCCTATAGCTGCTTTGCTAGCTCTAAGTTATATAATGTATCTCGTGTACGTAATATTTGTAAAAGAACCTTTAAAGAATACTGTCACTGATGCACTTGATGAAGATGAGATTCCAGAAGAAGAGAAATCAGAAGTTCACAAAAAGGAAGAAGAACATGATATTTCAAAACCTCATCTATCAATCACCATGACTATAATATTATTAATTTTAGGTTTTGTAGGTATTTTTGGAGCAGGTGAAACTTTAACATTCTCTGTAGAGGCTTTAATAGAAGAAGCAACGATGCCTAAAGAATTTGTCGCTTTAATTTTAGGTGCTGCTGGAGCTGTTCCAGAGCATGGAATCGCTCTACTATCAGCTGCAAGAGAAGATGTGGAAGTTGCAATAGGAAATGCGCTTGGAGGGATTTTGCAATCATCACTTCTAATATTCGGTATTTTAGGAATGATAGTTACTATATCTTTCTCCCCTTTTATGATACTACAACTTGCTGCAATTGCTGGAGTTTTATGGTTTGTTAAAAGGTGTATTCATGATAGGAAGTTTGATTGGTTCGAGGGAACGATGATCATCTTATTACAAATCCTAATCTTTCTAATATTGATTTTTGATGTCTTACTTACGAGTTAAGAAAAAGGGTAATTAGTTTATTTCATCTTTTTTCTTTCTAGGTTTTTATAATGAAGAATTAAGTTAAGTACATGGGTATTCAAGAAGTACTACCCTCTACAGTTTATGAAGAGGAAATTGTCTTAATTCACAAAAATGGTACTATAATTGCAATCAATGATTCAGTATATCAAGTTAAAATTTACAGAGATCCTGGAAGAAAGATTTTCACTACATCAATAGAAAATGCATATCGATTTTTACAAGCAGATGAGAGAAAATATAATGATTTTGAGGATTATTATTTTGAATAATTAGAAAAATAAAATAGGTAAGCTAGAAGTTTATTTCATCAAACGCTTTTTCAATTATTTCTAAAGCCCATTCAAGCTCTTTCCTCGTTACAACTAATGGAGGAGCAAATCTTATTGAGAATTCATGTGTTTCCTTTGCTAATAATCCCACAGGTTTATTGTTCATCATAGCTTCAGCATAAGGTCTAGCTTTTCCATGCAGCTCAATTGCCACAAGTAAACCTTTTCCCCTCACTTCCTTTATTTTATCAGGATATTTTCTCTTAATTCTGTTGAGTCCATCAATAAAGAATCTTCCTAGTTCATTAGTTTTCCTTGAAAAATCCTCTTTTTTCAATAGATCACAGACAGCTTCTAATACAGCCATTCCAAGACTGTTTCCTCCCCATGTTGAACCATGACTACCAGGAGTCAATACATCCATCACTTCCCAATTAGCTAAAACTCCTGATACGGGAAAAATTCCACCTCCTACTGCTTTAGCAACTAGTGTCATATCTGGTTTAGTATTTTCATGGTTACACGCTAATAATGCTCCTGTTCTGCAAAATCCTGTTTGAATTTCGTCTGCAATCATCAGAATATTATTCTCTTTACATATTTGATAAACCTCTTTTAGATATCCTTTGGGAGGTAAGAGCACACCTGCTTCACCTTGAATTGGTTCAAAAAGAAAAGCTACAGTATTTTTATTAATTGCTTTTTTCAAAGCGTCAGTATCTCCATAAGGGATGACCTTGAAACCAGGAGTTTTAGGACCAAATCCATCATAAGCATCGGGATCTGTTGAAAATCCTACAATAGTAATTGTTCTCCCATGAAAATTATTTTCGCAGACTATAATTTCTGCTTTATTATTGTCAACTCCCTTCTTTTCGTATCCCCATTTTCTAGCGATCTTCAATGCTGACTCAACAGCTTCTGCTCCAGTATTCATAGGTAAGAATACTTCATAATCTGTTAATTCGCACAACTTTTGTGCAGCTGATCCCATTGAATCATTACAAAAAGCTCTAGAAGTAAGAATGACCTTATTAGCTTGCTTCTTTAAAGCTCTTACTAATTTTGGATTTCTATGACCAAAATTCTGACTTGAGTAAGCACTTAAACAGTCCATATATTTTTTACCATCTACATCCCATACCCAAACACCTTTAGCTTTCTTTATAACAACAGGTATAGGTTTATAATTGTGTGCACTCCATTTCTGATCAAGTTCTAGATAAAACTGAGATAAATTTTTACTCTCTTTTGACATGAGATTCACCAATAGCTTCAATTTCATCTTAAGTTCTGAGCTTTTAAAATTTTAGTTGAAAAAGAAAAATCATCTTCTACGTATTCGTTTTGAGAAAACAAAAGCTGAAGACAACACTAGTACTATTAAAACACTAGACATGGGAAAACTTGCTTTATCTATCACAATTAGGAATGCTTGATCTTCTATATCAAAAAGAGCATCTAAAAGAAAAACTACAAATTCCCCCGCTAATTGTGCTCCTTCTTCCCATTCAACATTTTCTAAATCGATTGTAAAATGTTGTTTGATAGTGCCTAAAGTTGTAACATAACTAATAGTTGTAAGAAATGAAGAAATTCTTAAATATACATCTTGGAAATTTAGAGAGATATCTTTGATATAAACCAGAAAATCACTCATATTTTTGAAAATAGAAACATCCTCAAAGTAAATATCTTTTCCTGAAACCCAATTTAATTGTTCATCTAAAATCACTGCAGATAATGTAATTGTTCCTTCTAGATTTGCTATAGGAGTTATTGATACTGATATAGAATCCACATCTTCGATCAATTGTTCTTCTACTGAAATAATAATTGGATTGAAATTGATTGGTACAGAAATATTTTCTCCAATTATAGAATCATAGTTTGCAATACTGTTACTTAGACCTTCTGTAATATTAATCATGAAGTAATCTGTATAAGGA
>JBHLQZ010000112.1:0-5635 GCA_048883065.1 Candidatus Thorarchaeota archaeon
GAAGACTCTAAAAGAGTGCTAGAGTGGATAGAAAAAGAGCAAGAGAAAAGATATTTCTATCATGTAAAAAAGGAATAGATTACATATACTCAAGTTCTATTTCAAAAAATGTGCGTATTTATTTTATAGGTGGCAATTAATATGATTTTTTTATTGGTTATATGATATGGATGAAAACAATAATTATTAAAAAACATCTATAATTATCATTAAAAACTTATAATTAATTAAAATAATTTATAATAAAAATTATATATAACCAACTAGAGATTTTGCTGATAAAAATGACAATTTTAGTAGAAGAATATAAAAAAGAGACAGAAAGGAACAAAAGAATAGCTATAACTACTTTAGCAATAATATTAATTTGCTCAATTATTGTAACTTTAGGTGCAATTTATAATATTAAAGATTTATACACCTTCTTTAGCATTATTACAGGTTTAAGTCTTTTATTCTTATTACTTGTATTTGCTGAAAGAAAGGAAATTAAAAAGAATTTTAATAATAATGATAGAGATTAGGAAGTGGTTTCAAAAGAAATGTAAAAAAAATTTATATTTAACCTTTAGAATTCTTTACTTCAGTCAAATATGTCAAAAAAAAATAAATTCAATACTATGTTTCATTCAGAATATGAAAAACTTGCGGATTTTGACCAAATTCAGGTTTCAGATGGTTCTTTTCTTAGAATTTTAAAAACAAAAGCTAAAAGAATTAATGAAATTACTAATGTTTTATTTCTTGTCCCTGGGTGGGGAACTATCCCGCTAGGTTGGGATGACTTCCTAATTGATATAATGACAGATTTTGATATCTTTTATCTTGAAACAAGAGAAAAAGATTCTAGCTTATTAAATAAAGAAACTAAACATGATTTAGATAGATGTTCATCTGATATCAAAGATGTTGTAGAGTTTCTTAATATAAATCAACGAAGATTAGTTATTATGGGATCTTCTTTTTCTACTCCTATTATTGCTCATGCACTAGCCACAGGAAAAATCAAACCAAAATTAGGAGTATTAGTTGGTCCTGCAATAAAATTCAAACCTCCCCCGATGTTTATGTTTCTGACAGCACTAATACCAGGAAGATTCATTACGATATTGAAACCTATAGGAAAGTTGTGGGTAAAATTTTTTAAAAGTGAGGATGAGGTACAAGCAGCTAAATATTACCGTGTTTTAAAAGAAGCTGATCCTGTTAAATGGAAGAGAGTTGGAAGAAATTTCCCAAAATTACACTTTTCAGAATTATATAAGAAAATACCTGTAAAAATGTTGATAGTTGATGAAACTACAGATAAAATGCACGAGACTGAACAAACACAAAAAGTTGCTTCATTTATTGAAGATTGTATCTATATTGATTTAGAGACTAACAGGAATACTCATTCTTCACCTATGGCTACTGCAATTAGGAATTGTTTAAGGAACTAAATTAGAAACATTAATTATGCTTCTGCTTGAGTGTTATCACCAGTTTCAACAGGTTGTTTTTCTTTTTTTTGCTTATAATATCTAAAACCGACTATAATAGTTAAAATATCAAATACAACGAGTGTAGGAACAACAATATAAAACACAAACAAACAATCCAAACCATAACAAATTATCTGTGTTACATTTAATACAAGAAGAACAATTAAGATTATATCTATAATAGATAAAAATAATAAAGTAAGCTTGTAGTTAATTTTTATCCTCTTCATTGTAAATATAATCTTTATGAAACAAGCTTTAAAAATATTATGAGTAATTAAAAAAAAATATAAGAAATAATATTTTAATATCATGTAAAATGTGCATTCGAAAAATATTCAAAAAACGATATAATCAAATTTTGAGAAGCTTTGAAGAGAGTCAAATTAGTCTAAAAGCAACTAATCCAAATTTCTATGGACAATTTTCACTTGGAAGAGGTCAAGTAAGAGGGAATGGTGTTTTAATATTAACAGCGGACAATTTATTTTTCGAGATGTATTTTCCTAAGAAGAAATTCACTTTTCCTTTGAAAAATATTAGAAGTGTTGATACTGTAAAATCATTTTTAGGAAAAACACAATTCAGACAATTACTTCAAATATCCTTCATTAATGATGATGGAGAAGAAGATTCAGCTGCATGGTTAGTTAAAGATTTAGACGTCTGGTTAAGCAGAATCAAGCAAGTCATTCAAATGAAAAAATAATTTGCTAGAAAAACTATTTTTAGAGAAAATATAAAAGCGTCTTCTTTTCATGTAATTATTGTAAGTGTGAAACCAATGTTTGAAGAAAAAGAATTAGATGAATTAGAAGACGAAGAGTATGAGGATTTGGATGAATTAGAATCAGTAGCTATTGAAGTAGAAGAATTTTCTGATTTAGCAGGTTTGGAAGATCTTCCTGAAGAGCAAGAAGTAGGTTTTACAGGAAGTGATGTCATAATCACTTATGGAGAGAAAGTAGAAGACGAAATGAAGGCATTAGAGAAGAGATTCGACGAGAAATTAAAGGAGTTAGAGAATGCAGATCCAGATTTAGCTTTACGAGAAATGTCTGAGCTCTTAAATGATAGCAGAATGCTTGAAGCTCATCACATAACCTCAAAAATCTCTTCTTATATAGCATCATTACTTACTATTTTAGAAAATCATAAAGATGCAACTGAATATTATTTACAATCAGTGAGTGAAGCTAGAAAATCTGGTGACAAGCAACTGCATTTAGAGTGTTTAACTCCTTTTGGATTAAACCTTATTCATTTTGATCCCAAAGACGCTTCTGTAGTTTTCAGTCAAGCAATCAGTTTAGCAGAAGAATTAAAAAATGAGGAAGCTTATGCACAGAATACTATTCATCTAGCTAACTGTCTGGTATTAACTGATAAGAAGCATGCTATTCAACTCTATAATGAGGGTAAAAAATATTTTGAACAAATTGGAGATAATCAATGGTTAGGAATCATAAATTACAAGATTGGAAATATCTATTTAAAAACAAACGAGTATCAATCAGCTTTTGAGCTTCTAACAGATGCAAAAGAAAAACTCACCAAATATCCAGAAACATTAGAAGCATTAAAACTAGATGAAGCTATTAAAACAACAAAATATATCATATTATATGGTCATTCAATTAAAGATCGTTTATCTGTTCCCATTCCAGAAGCTATTGAGGATACACCAAATATCAAGAAAATATATGAATTATTATCAAGTAATGGTTCGTTTGATATAATAAAAAGTATCAAAACGATCGATAATGTTCAAGAACCATCGGAAGAAGATGCTTTTGATTCTTTGAAATGCTTATTCAAAGGATCGAACATAGATAGAAAAACTAACAATGAAATTGAAGAATAATCTGATTTGTATGAGAAGATTGGAGAACTGTATTTAAAGGATGGTTATCCAGCTAATGGATTTTACAATCTTGTCGCTGCTCAATCTCTAAATTACTTAGCAGGTGAAAAGAAGAAAGCTGATAAACTAGATAAAAGAATGGTGAAAATTATCGAGAACATCGCTGGGGAGAATACTCAAAAATTATTTGATATGCAAATCTACTTGTATTATCAGCTTGCATATTGCATCGCAGATAAACAACCAAAAGATTCAATTAAATTTGTGGAAAAAGGAATTGAGCTTTCCAGAAAAAGAGATAATCCTTACTATGAAGCTATGAATAAAGAGATTTTAGCAGGAATTTTAGGCAAAAAACAGGAGGATAAAGCTATTGTTGAATATGAATCAGCTATCTCAATTTATGAAAGCTTAGAAGATCAAGTAGACTTACTTCGAATACTAGAAAAATATGGTGATATTCTTCTTGAATCTCATCAAGACAAAGCAAAAGAGATCTATAATCGAGCTTTAAATATTGCACAAGAACTTGAAGAATCTGATTCTATAAGTAGACTAAAAGATAAACTCTAGATTGATTCTCTCTTTTACTTCTTTTTTAAAAATTCTGCAAGCTTAGCTGGATAATTGGTTAATATACCATTTATTTTCTTGGGAACTAAAAATCGAAAATCCTCAATCTCATCTGCATAAAATGCAGTTATGATTGTATCAGTTTCTAAAAGAACACCCCATTCTTCACTTGTCCAATCCCTCCATCGAATCTGAAGAATTTCTATTTCTTCTCTCATTATAATGTCAAGTGTTTCTCTTGGAGTTCTCTTCTTTTGCATTAAACCAATTTTGTAATTATCTGTTACTTCTTTAGCTCTATTGTATGTTTCTGTGTCTCTAACAGAAATATATCCAATACCTAACTCTTTCTTCAAATCATCTAATTGATTAATGACATTAAATACAAATTTTTCTTCATTATTTTTTAATTCTAAAATCAAAGGAGTAAACTTTGGTAATGAATTAACAACTTCTTCAAGAGTAGGAATCCTCATTCCTGAAAACTCTTCACTGAACCATCTACCAATATCCCATTCTTTTAGTTTTTTAAGTTTCAAATCCTTAATAGTATCTCCTGTGTTTGTTTGGAAAATTCTATTTATTGTTTTATCATGAAAAACTACAATTTGATTATCAGCTGTGAGTTGCAAATCTAATTCTATTATGTCTGCTTTTGATTCTAGAGCTGCCCAAAAAGCTTTCAAAGAATTTTCTGGATAATTGCCAGAATCACCTCTATGAGCTATTACCCATGTATTTTTCCTAGAGAACATCACATTCCCTTTTTGTTTATGTTATATTAGAGTGTTCCCCCTACTATACTTACAAGTGGATAAATTTGCATTAATGGTTCCAAATCATATATGTGTTTAATTAAATCAGCTCTAAAAACCTCTCTCATTAAGGGAAGTTTTCTTCTGAAACACATGTGTTCTTTTAGTTCTCTGAAATAAGCAACATTTTCTTGTATTTTTGGTTTCTTAACTGGTTTTAATTCTACTTGAAGACTTTGTATTCCTGTTTTATCTAAATGAAGAGTGAATTTTTCAACTGGATACAGAAATTCGTATCCACCACCATGAGGTGAAAAATTAATTTTTGATAATTCTTCCTTTAGTCCCAATTCTTCTACTTGCTCTTTAAATTTCCATGTCTCTAGAAGTTCATTACTGAGATTTGATTTTGTTTCTACAAGAATCATTCCTTCTTCTGAATTGAAAGCAATTGGTATCAATCCATCATGAACTTGTACGCCTAACCTATGATATTTACCATCTTTAGATAAACCTTGATGTGTTATTTCTTCCATAACTCTAAATGTTCCCTCTCCAAGTATTTCTTCTAAGACCTCAAATCTATAATCAGCATTTATTTTATCTCCCTCATTGTACTTGTCTAAGTATTGTTTTTTAGCTTCTCCTTCCAATAATTCAATTGGACCATGAGGAGTTTCTACTTTGTGATATCCTTGTAATTCACTTAACCAACTCAAATCATAGAGGAATTTTGTTCCTAACTTTCCACTGCTATGAACGTTGATTATTCTACGCATAGTATCCTCACCTGTAATGGAATCTTTCACACAATAAACAGCTGAGAAATGATTCCCTTTCCCAAGTTGTTGCAAGTGATCTTTTCCAATCTCTTTTTGTTTCTGAGTTAGATGATTTTTTAAAGCGACATCTGTTTTTCGAGTAGTTAATTCTGCAATTGTGTATCCACAAGCATTTGG
>JBHLQZ010000113.1:0-5630 GCA_048883065.1 Candidatus Thorarchaeota archaeon
TTGTTTTATTTATTTTTAATGGTGAAAATCATTTCTAGTAAAATTATCGTGATAACTCTAAATAATTATTTGAAAGGGGAAAAGTTCTATTTTTTTAACACTAAAATTATTTTTTTTTGTGTTGATATTTTTTTGTCAGTCAGACAATTATTTGCACTTATAGAAGAATATTTTAGGTTTCCTCTTTTCACCCATATTACAAAACCTTTTTTTACTCGACTCCTTCTACTGAGTAACACACGTTCTCTCATTGTGGGGTATGAAATGAGTACAATATATCACTATCTGGATGATAATCAGGAAAAAGCTGAACAGGAAAGGAAAAAAGAGGAAGAATCACATAATAAGCTTCTTGAAAAAATAAAACCACAAAAGAAAGCAGATATCAATTTTGAAGGTTTTAACGGCAAATTAAGCGATTTAGTAGACGGTATAAGATCAATTCCAAATTATAATAATCTCAAAGGGTATGTTAGAGAAAAAATCCTTCCTAAAAATCCGGGTATAAGCTATAAGAAGCTATCAATCAAAGCTGGAATACATAAAGGTGTAGCTTTAGTTATTTTGCATGATTTATATAATGATAAATTAGAAGAAGAACTAAAAGAAATAGAGGAAAAAGAAGACCCATATTACTCCTACAGCTAAAATTTTTATTAATCACAAACCATGATTAAGTCTGTCACTAAGAGATTTAGGTAAACTAAGTTTTTCCATTTTTTCCTGAAGAGGTGAAAAATCATATTTTAAGTGAATCATAGAAATTGATAATTGATTAAGATTGATAATTGAATAATAAGCTCCTGGAATGCCATTTCTAGGCTGACCTACTGATCCAGGATTCAAGAAAAATTTCTTTTCATATTCAGTTTTAATAGGTACATGTGTATGTCCAACAAGCAAAAAATCTGTTTTTATTTTCTCAAATGCTTGTTTTAGCATATAGTTCCACTGTTTTTCAGAATAAGCATCAAAATAATCGAAAGTATTGAAAGGAGAACCATGAACAAGAAACATTGATTTTCCTTTTCTTTCAATAGTTTTTTTTCTGGGGAGTGTTGTAAGCCATTTAAGATTGTCAGGTTTAATCTCCTTTTTAGTCCAAACAATCATTTCATATGCAGTTGGATTAAAATAGAAAGCTGGTTCATCTCCAAGAACTCCACTATCATGGTTTCCTAACATGCAAGTAGAACAATTCTCTCGAACTAACTCTATACATTCATTTGGATATGGATAGTATCCAACTACATCCCCAAGACAAATTATTTCTTCAATGTTCCTTCTCTTTTGAATGTCTTTCAAAACCTCCTCTAATGCAAAGATGTTTGAATGAATATCTGAAATAATTGCAATCTTTGTCAAATGGAGGTCTCCTTAAGTTAATAACTACAATTCTAATCAGAGATTTCTTAAGTCTTTATCAAATTTGTTATAGGTAAAATCTATTCAAGAGTATTTGTACCGCTTCCTTGAAAGATATGTCTTTTAATGAATTGTGAATCAGCAAAGTTTTTCTACTTTATTTTTTCTTTTTCTACATGCCCTTGCATACTAAGATAGGTTCGATAAATATTCGAAATCCTTTGATATTAGCTTCTGGAGTAATGGGAACATCATATTCTACGCTTCAACGTATTTATGATGGTGGGGTAGGAGCTGTAATTACCAAGAGTATTGGTATAAGTAGTAGAGAAGGTAATCCTAATCCTAGCGTATTTGCTTTAAATGAAATTCGAAGTGTAATTAATTCAGTTGGTTTAGCAAATCCTGGATATCAAGTTTTTAGAAAGGATATAGAAATATTAGTGAAAAACCAAGTTCCTACAGTTGTTTCTATATTTGGAGAAAACGAAAATGAATTTTTAAGTGTACTAAACGGTTTAAAGGATCTTCCTGTTTTAGCTTTTGAATTAAATCTAAGCTGTCCAAATACAGAAAAAGGAGGAATACAAATAGGAACAGATGCAGATGCAGTTTTTCAGATTGTTAAAAAACTAAAACCAGAAACAAAGATCCCCATATGGGTAAAATTAACTCCAAATGTGAGTGATATTATTGAAGTTGCAGAAGCTGCAGTAAAAGCAGGTTGTGACGCAATAGTGGCAATTAACACACTAAAAGCAATGGTCATAGATATACAAACAAAACAACCAATTCTCGGTTTCAAGAGAGGAGGTTTATCAGGTGCAGCAATTAAACCAATAGGTGTAAGATATATCTATGATTTATATGAAAGATTTGAAGATAAAGTTCCTCTAATTGGTGTTGGAGGAATTATGAGTGGAGAGGATGTTATAGAGTATCTTCTAGCAGGTGCTTCAGCAGTTGAAATAGGAACAGCTCTAGGAGTTGCTTATCCTGAAAATATGACTAAATTCTTCATAAGTAAAATAAAGAAATACATGAAAGAGCATAATATTAATTCCATAAAAGAGATCACAGGAGGTGCTCATAAATGAAGAAACAAACACTAACTAATACAAAACCAATAATGGGGAAAATAATAAATAAACAAGAAGAATGTGATGATACTTTTAGTTTTTTCATAGACTTACCTGTAAAAAATAAAATTGCTAAACCAGGTCAATTTGTTATGCTTTGGATTCCAGGAGTTGACGAATTTCCAATAGGTGTAGCAGGATATGAAGATGATGTACTAGAAATTGGTATTGCTAAAATGGGAATGGGAACCTCTGCAATGTTAAATAAGAAAATTGGAGATTTTGTTGGAATTAGAGGGTTCTATGGAAAATCATTTCAACCTCCAAAGAATGTTAATCATTTACTTATTGGTGGAGGATTTGGGATGACACCTTTGAAATTTTTAACAAAGAGCCTAATAGAAAGAAATGATAACTTAAGTGTTCAAGTTTTTGAAGGGGCAAGGACAAAAAGCAAACTAATGTATTTAGACTGGTTGCAAGATCTACACAAGAAAGGAAAAGTAATATTCAATGTGTGCACAGATGATGGTACATTTGGGTATAAAGGATTTCCAACTGTAGCACTAGAGAAGTTTCTAGAAAAATCTGACACACCTTCTGTATTATATGTAGCAGGACCTGAAAGAATGATGAAAGTTATCTTTGAAATAGGCAAGAAATATGAAAACGTCATTGATATGCAAATGAGTTTAGCAGATAGATATATGCGTTGTGGGTTTGGAATTTGCTCTTATTGTGCTGTTGATCCTACTGGATGGCGTATTTGTGTTGATGGTCCTATATTTAACACAAAACAACTTGAACAAATAAGCGATTTTGGTGCTTATAGAAGATTAGAAACCGGAGAAAAACAGAGGATTTAATATGGCTTTATTCACCAATCTAAGGACTTGGGATAAAGAAAAGAAAGATTTTATTCTTCAGGATATAGAAGTTAAAGATCCTGAGGAATTACTTGAGAAAAATATTAAGGAAATAGATTGTTCAAGTTTTATGTCTATTCCTAATGCAATGGACATTCATGTTCATTTTAGAGAACCAGGTTACGAATACAAAGAAAACATGCTTTCTGGAGCCTTAGCTGCTATCTATGGGGGAGTAACCAAAGTCTTAGATATGCCAAATACTCGACCTATAACTAATTCAGTTGACAGAATTTTACATAAGAAAGCATTAGCTAAAAAACAAAAATGGATAGATATACTAATTGCATCAGCTATTACAAACGATAACATACAAGAAATAGAACAAATTGACAAATATTGTGATGCTTACAAAGTTTTTATGGCAGAATCCTTTGGAAAATTAGTAGTTGATGAAGATAAAATCGTAACATCACTGACTATATTAGAAAGTATAGAAAGTTCTAAACCTATTTTTTTCCATGCTGAAAGTCCATTAGTAATAGAACAATGTAAAAATGAAAAAGGCCATCAAAAACAGAGACCTCCTGAAGCAGAAGCTGAAGCAATTCAAAAAATCTCAACCTGGGCTCAAGAATATAATAATCTGAAATTTCACATAACTCACTTAAGCAGTTCTCTTTCTCTAAAGCTACTTGAAGTTGTTAAAACAGATAATTTAACAATTGATACATGTCCAAGGTATCTTTACTTTGACGAAAATACAGATTTACCTGAATATGTGAAAAAAGTTAATCCACCACTAAGAAGCACTATTGATAGAATACAATTAACTCAAGCACTAGCTACAGGTTTCATAGATATGATAAGCTCAGACCATTCACCTCATTCCTTACAAGAAAAAGAGGAAAAGAATCTGAGTGGATTGCCTGGAGTACAAGAAATGCTTCCTTCTTTGATAAATTTAATTACGTTAAATGAACTTGGATGGGAAAGAGCTATAGAAGCATTTCACAACTTTCCTTACAAGTTATTTGATATAGAAGAAAGTGATAAAGCGGATTCTGATTTTATCATTATTGATATATCTAAACCTTATGAATTGAATGAACTAAATATTCAGACTAAATCCAAATGGTCTCCATATAGTAATTTGTCTCTTATGGGAGATATATTATATGTAGTAAAAGATGGAAACTTAGTACTGATAAAATGATTTTCTTAATTTTGAATAGTACCAGAATAAGTGTTAAATAATGCTCAATATAATCATATTTTGTGTCTAACAGAAATAATAGCTTTGTCAAGCAATATTATGACATTTCTCAAGAAAAAAATACTATTCTTTGTGTTGGTATAGATCCAGCTATTCCAAGCCAGCGAAGTAAAAATGTAATCCCTACTGAAAATAGATTAGAATTTATACGAAATTTAGTTACAGATGTAGCCCCTTATGCTAGTGCAATTAAAATGAATAGACAATATCTAATTGGTCTAACTATAGATGAAATAAGGGCTATTAACATTCAGATACACCAAAATAATATGCTTTCAATTATAGATCATAAATTGAGTGACATTGGTTCTTCTAACATGTCTGCTATATTTTGGATTAAAGAAGAAAGTTTTGATGCTTTTACGTTTTCTCCTTTTGCCGGAAATGTATTAGAAGCAACTCAATACGCACATAGTAAGAATTTAGGGATTTTTGTTTTGACTCTTATGTCTAATCCTGAAGCTGAATTTCAAAAACAAGCATTAATTGAAGATAAACCTCTTTATCTCTATATAGCTGATTTATGCAAATCTGCTAATTCAGATGGAAATGTAATAGGAGCAACTGAACATATTACTTCTGAGGAGATATCAGAACTTCATGAAACACTAGGGAAAGATAAATTGGCTTTAATTCCAGGAGTTGGATCTCAGGGGGGTAATGCAAAGAAGATTCTTTATCATTTTGAAAAGAAATCTATAGTTAATGTAGGTAGAGCTATTATTTACTCTGAAAATCCAATAGCTGAAGCACAGAAATATCGAGATATTCTAAACAACCAATTAAATGAGATTTTCACTTTAAAATATGGAACGGAAACAGTTACAGACTAGAGGAAATTAGTTGCTTTATTTCTTTTGAAACTATATTCTCGTTTAATTCCAATGCTGCCTTGAAAATTTCTTCTATATGGCAGAATGAGATTAAATTGACTCCCAACTCATTCAGTTCATCTATATCTCCTTGACTTCTATTAATTAAAACAATAATCTAATCGAATCTAATGGAGAAAAAATTGAATTTTTGAATGGGTCATACACAATT
>JBHLQZ010000114.1:0-5596 GCA_048883065.1 Candidatus Thorarchaeota archaeon
AAAAAGGAGGATTATTTTTTATCCTCATCTTCTATATTATAAGCTATTTCACCGTTGATAAAAGTCAACTTGTTCTTGGCATAGAAATTCTCTATTGGGTGATCTGTCCAGATAACGATGTCAGCATCTTTACCTACTTCCAAGCTACCTATCCTATCATCAACGCCTATCATTTCTGCTGCATTGATTGTTACAGACTTAAGAGCCTCATTAACTGGTAAACCTTCCTTAAAAGCCATGCAAGGCAAAATAGCAAAGTAACGTAATCGAGTAAAAGAATCACTCTGTATAGAAATTTTGATACCTGCTTTCCATAGCTTGTAAGGTGTTTCAAAAGTAATGTTGCGTAATTCAACTTTCTCAAAGCCAACTAAAGAAGGACCTACTGAACAAGGAACTCCTTTCTTAGCTATATAATCTGCAATCTTATGCCCTTCAGTAGCATGTATAAGCATTAAATCTATATTAAATTCTTCAGCGAGACGAATAGCTGTTACAATATCATTTGCTTGATGACAGTGGAAGTTTAGAGGTATTTCTTTATTAAGGACTTTAACAAGCATTTCTTTACTTAAATCTCGTTCAGGTTCAGATGGAATTTTATCTTTTTCTCCCTTTTCTTCAGCTTCTCTCTTCTTGAGTTTGTATTCATCCCATTTCCTAATATAGTTTTGAGCTTCAACAAATGCTTTACGAAAAACAGCTGCTGTTCCCATCCTAGTTGAAGGAAGTTTTTTATCTGTTCCATATACTCGTTTGGGATTTTCACCTAACGCTGCTTTCATAGAAGAAGGGAATTTTAATATAAGATCATCAACTATTTTACTTTTACAATATGTCTTAATTATTGAATCAGTACCTCCTATAACATTTCCACTACCTGGACCTGTTTGTATTGTAGTAACACCGCCAATTCGAGCTTCCTCTAAACCAGGATCTTCTGGATTTATTGCATCAATTGCTCTTACATATGCAGTATTAGGGTCAGTCATTTCATTACCATCAAAACCTGCCCATCCAACAGAACCATCAAATAGCCCTTGATGAGTATGAGAATCTATGAAACCAGGTAAAACATAGTTTCCCTCTGCATTGATTATTTCATAATCTTCTGGAATAGAAGCATCACCTTCAAAGATTTTTTCTATTTTACCATCTTTTATAAAAATAGTACCATTATCTATTATTTTTTCTTCTTTATCAACAGTGTAAATTTTTCCTTTTATGATTGCGTATTTCATCTTAAAAAACCTCTTTTAAATTAATTTTTAAACTGATTCCTTTGGATATGTTCGTAATTTTTAGTATTTTTCTTGAAATTACGTTAATAGTCCTCAATTAGAGTAGAGTTTAAAAATCGAAAAGTATGTTTACCTTCAGTGAGTAATATGACCGTTAATCTAATTGACAGATTGAAAGAATTTGGTAAAGATATGAAAGACTGGGAAGAAATGAAAACAAGCGTAGAAGGAGTAATTATAACTAAAATGCCTTCTAAAGGTGATGATCTCAATTTTGGATTGAAAATTATCCCAATGAGTAAAGAAGGGAAACCATTAAAACGAAGAGAAAAAGCATTGTTTATCACTTCCTTAGAACAATGGGAAGCTTTCAAAGAAATCTTCAATGATCCTAAGGGACTTGATTTAATTGCAAATATCGATAATTTAAGAGGACCAAGAGCTCAAGTAGAAGAAGAATCAGAAGAAGTTTTTGAAATTTAACTTATTTGAGTTGAATTAAAATATGAAAGCGGTTCTCTTTGCTGCTGGAGAAGGCTTAAGGCTTAGGCCTTTAACAGATAAAATACCAAAACCTTTGTTGAATGTTCTTGGCAAGTCTATATTAGAGAGACTAATAGAAAAACTTTCCAAATGTGGTATTAACGATTTTATAATTGTTACAAATTATAAAGAAGAGAAAATAAAAAAACACATAAATGAAAAGTTCTCTGATATAGAAATTTCATATGTTCATCAAGAAGAGATAAAGGGAACTGCTAATGCGTTATTCTTGGTAAAAGAACTAATAGATGACGATTTTTTTATTGCATCAAATGGAGATTGTTTGTTCTCTTTTCCTTTAGTAGAAAAAACAGTAAAAGCTGCAAAAAATTCTACTATCTCCATTGGTGGAAAACTAACACAAAACACAGAAAACTATGGAATTGTTTTAGCAACTGAAGAAGGCACTATAGAAAAAATAATGGAGAAACCTTTGAAAGAAGATGTATCAGAAGGTTACGCCAATATTGGAATTTATAGTTTAAGTCAAGATATTTTTTCAATTATTGAAGATATGGAAAAAAACAAACTGACTTCACCTCGTGGTGAATATGAAATAACATATGCAATCAATCAATTATTAAAAACCAACAAATATCCTTCGAATTTAGTTAAAGCTGATGAAAAAGATTATTGGTTTGATATTGGACGTCCATGGGATTTACTAGAAGCAACAAAAGAGGTAATGGAAGATTATCCAGATTCTCGAGAAGGAGAAATTCAAGAAAATGTATATATTGAGGATAAGACTATAATCAAAAAAAATTCGCTTATTAAAAGTGGCACATATATAGAAGGACCTGTTTTTATTGATGAAGGAGCAATTGTTGGTCCTAATTGTTATATTCGAAAATACACCTACATTGGTAAAGAAGCAAGAATAGGCAATGGTTGTGAAGTTAAAAACTCGATAATTGGAGAAAATGTCCATGCAGCACATTTATCCTATATTGGTGATACTATTATTAGTCCTAACTGTAATTTAGGTGCAGGAACAATAACTGCAAATTTACGGTTAGATAAAAAAAATATTCCTGTAGTTGTGAAAGGTAAAAAAGAAGATAGCAATCGCAGAAAACTAGGAGCCATAATAGGTGAAGAAGTTGAAACAGGTATTGGAGCTTTAATTATGCCAGGCATTAAAATTGGTAGTAATTCATGGATTGGAGCAGGAGCAATTGTGAACGAAGATGTTCCATCAGAAACAATATATTATGTTACTCAAACGTACACCTTGAAAAGGAAAAGAAAAAATGCTGATTAAAGAACAAAATGCCATTAGAAAAAACTGGACTCCAGATAAACTGAAAATTGGTCTCATCTATCCAAATACATACAGAGTTGGAATGACTAGCTTGGGAGTTCAGCTATTGTATTTTCTTTTTAATCAATGGGAAAATTTCATCTGCGAGAGAATATTCAAACCACTTAATCCGAAAACAAAACCTTACTCATTAGAAAATCAAAAAAAATTGCATGATTTTGATGTTCTCGCGATTTCATGCCAGTTTGAGCATGACTATGTAGAAGCTATTAATCTTCTTTTTAGAGGTGATATTAACCCCGATGCACGCTTAAGAAAAGATAATGATCCATTAATTATTGTTGGAGGTCCTTCTCCTACAGCAAACCCATTTTCGGTTCTTTTTCTTGCTGATGCTTTCTTTTTAGGAGACATAGAACCAGTTGCAGAGAAAATAAGGACTGCTCTTGAGAAAGATAAGAAATCAGAAAAATTAGAATCTTTATCAAAAATTCAAGGCATAATGTCCTTAGGGTATCATTATGATATTAATGGAAATTGGGTAGGGGATAAAGTAGAAAGAGTAAAAATTCAGGATTTATCGAACGCTTTTCACCCAATTAAGCAAATAATACCAGAAGATGTTAAAGGAACAAAAAATGAGCCTATATTTGGAAAAGCTTTCTATCTTGAAACAGATAGAGGATGCTCAGAGAGATGTTTATTCTGTTTTATAGGTCATTGTCATTTTCCTAGAGTGGGAAGAAGTATTGGAAGTTTAACTAAGATCATTGATCAAGCAAGTGAGGTTAATGATTTTGAAAGAGTAATAATATATGGTAGTGCGATAGCTCAATCTGGAACATTAGATGCCTTGCTAGAGTATATCATTAACAAGGGATATGAAGTTTCGTGCTCCTCTTTTCGGGCAGATTATATAACAGAAGACCTATTGAAGGTTCTTAGGAAAGGAAGACAAAAAACGATTGCATTAGCACCTGAAACAGGGGATGAAGCACTCCGCTTTGCATTAAACAAAAGAATAGAGAATAAAACTTTGCTTTCCTCAATAAAACTTGCTTGGGAAACAGGTTTTAGGCAATTAAAATTATATATGATATATGGATTTCCATGTGAGAAAGAAGATATAACTAGTGCTAATGTTAAATTTCTGAGAGACATAAGAGAAAAATCTTTCCCCAAAGGAAAAATATCTATTTCAATGAACCAATTTATTACGAAAGCTAATACTCCTTTTCAATTTTCAAAAATGATTAGCATCAAAGAATCCAAAGAAAATCAGAACTTTTACAAGAAAGCATTCTATCAATTAAAAAATATTGATTTATCACTTTACAATCCTGAATGGGCAATTGTCCAGAGAATTCTTTCCTTAAGAGATCATCAGTATTTTCCAATAGTGAAAGAAGTCGGCAAAGCTGGAAATACCATAGGAAATTGGAAAAAAAGTCTAAAAGCTGAGAATAAGAATTTCTTTGAAGAAAGTGAATGGAATTACCTAACTCAAGACTCCTTACCTTGGGATAATATAAGTTATGTTCTCAAAAAGAAAAACTTGGTTGCAGCATACAAACGTTTTCAAGAAATTATGAATTGCGAGTAATAAAAGAACGTTAAATAATTAAGAAAAAATCAAGGATTGAGAGAGAAAATGAACATCAAATTCCCTGATAATTTAGAAGAAGCTAGAAAATTACAGAAATCCTTAGCAAGCAAAGCTATAATCAAAGACACATTTAGTGAAATTGCAACAATTTGTGCTCTTGATGTATCTTATGAAGATAAAATAGGACACGCTGCAGGAGTAGTTATTGATGTTAACACAAACAAAGTTATAGAGAAAAAAGTATATTCAGGTGAAATACCAATTCCATATATTCCTACATTTCTCTTTTTGAGAGAAGTACCATTTTTCCTCAAACTTCTTCCTAAATTATCTACCTCACCTGATTTATTTTTAATTGATGGTCATGGTATTGCTCATCCATTTTTTGCTGGATCTGCCACTATATTTGGTGTTATAGTTGATAAGCCAGCTATTGGTGTTGCTAAAAAACCATTGCGAGGATTCAAAGATATAAAGAGTGAAAAAGGAGATTATAGCTATATAAGTATTAAAGACAAAATAGTGGGGATAAAATTCAGTGTAAAGGAGAATTGGAAACCGATTTATATTTCTCCAGGTAACAGATGTTCTATTGATACTTCCTTTGAAATAATTAGGAAGCATCTATCTCCAAAACGGAAAATACCTCTACCACTTCATCTTGCTCACATAACAGCAGCAAATGCGAAAAATCATAAAGATTCCTTTTAATAGTAAGTAATTTTCATGTATTGGTTTTTGAAAGCAAAAAAGTAAACACAAAAAATAGCAAAGAGTTATCACCTAATCCAATCATAAATTCTTTTCTTGTTAAAAAAATCATACCGCTGAAAGTTACGTTTAGTAATAAACAAATAGAACTTTATAATTATACTCTTAATTTATTTTTAATAATTGTGAATCAAAAAAGAACAAATCAATCTTATTTTTTTTGAGAAATCT
>JBHLQZ010000115.1:0-5593 GCA_048883065.1 Candidatus Thorarchaeota archaeon
ACAGTCTCAAATTATCTATCAAATAATCCAGAAGTTGTTTTAAAATATCTCTCACAAAAAGAAAAAAACTCATTTGAAAAAATCAAAAACAAAAAAAGAAAAATAGAGTATTTGTCGGGAGTTATAGCTACTAAGGATCTTTATTCAGAAATCAAAGAAAGTCCAGATGTGATTCTTGAAATTGAAGTAAGAAAAATGACAAAAGGTCAACCATACATCTTTGATAAAAAAGAAGGAAAAAGAAGTGATTTACATTTATCAATTTCTCATGCAGGGGATTTTGCTATTTCTACATTAAGTGAAAAACCTGTTGGAATAGATATAGAAAGAATAGAACATAGGAATGAAGGTTTCTATAAGGAAGCATTTACAGAAAAGGAAAGAGAAATAATCTCAAATGATGAAAATCTTGGTACTGTTTATTGGACAATCAAAGAAGCTATAACTAAAGCACTTGGTGAAGGATTGCATGTCAGTCTTCATGATGTTGAGATTTTCAAGGAAAAGAAAAGTGAAAACTACAGAGTAAATTTCTCAAAGAATATCAAAGAAACTATACCATATGAACCTTCTTCTTTTAAGTTAGAAAATAAAACTTCCACTAATTATTCGATTAGTTATTGTGAAATCGAAAAAAGGAGTAAGAAAAATGTTAGTAGAAAATCATGAAATTCAATTTAGATCAGAAAAGATAAACGGTTTTCTTTACTTACCAAAAGCTGATAAACAAGTCCCTCTAATAATCAGATTAAACGGTATGCCTGGAACTGATCCTAAAAAGGAAAAAGAGAGAATAGCACAAGATTTCACTGAAAATAATTTTGCATATTTTGCCTTTGATTATACAGGTGTTCGTGCTAGTTCTGGTTTATATGAGTATTTCAGCTCGCATGAGAACATCAATAAAATTATTACTTATCTAGCCAAACATCCAAAAATCGATTCATCAAGAATTGGTCTTTTTGGGGAAAGTTTTGGTGGAGCAATGGCTTTATGTCACGCAACAAGAGATAAAAGAATTCGATGTATAGCTTTACGTTCCCCCGTATATGACACTGAAAAAATTCCTAGAATGAAAATCTTTGATGGTTTAACTCAGATGTGGCAAAGAGACAAACAAATGAGATTGCCTAAAGTTAATCTAAAAACGGAGTTTCAATTTCAAACACAACATTACAATCCCATGAAACAAGCTTCCTCCCTAGAGGTTCCGATTCGCATTATAACAGGAGATAAAGACGAAATATTGCCAGAAAAACAAATAAAACGAATGTATGATAAAATCCCATCGAGTTTGGATAAAGATTTTAAAATAATTGAAGGAGCAAATCATAATTTCTCTAACAAAGAACACTTTGATAATATGAAGAATTATGTAATTGGTTTTTTCAATGAAACTCTATAATCTATCTTCTGATAACTTCTAGCAATGTCTGGTCTTGATTTACGTTTTCATCTTCTTTTACAAAAACTCTCAATATCTTCCCTCTGAAAGGAGAAAAGATTCTATTTCTCATTTTCATAGCTTCAAGAATAATTAACTCTTGATTTTTCTTTACTGATTCCCCTTCTTTAATAAGTACTTTATTTATTTTTCCGGGAATTGGAGCTTTGATTTTTACTTCTTTTTTATAGTGATTTATATCTGTTATTGATTTCTTCTCAATATGTGGTTTTACTGATAAAGATGATATCTCTCCATCAACAAGTATCTTATCACCAGCAATCTCTACAGTAAAAGGATGACCATTAATGTCCACTTTGTAAATATTCTCTATTCTTTGTGAAACTGACGAAGAAAAAACTTTTCCATCAATTTCTATATTCCCATTTTTAAGCAGTTCTACAATATACTCAGTTCCTTTAAAATTGACTTTTTTCTTCATTTTGTGGTCTCCTTTATGTTTTGCTGATTCATGGATATTTTCGTTGCTGCTCGATTTTACTTTGTTCTTTCCATCTGTTAGTTTCAAGTATTCGTTTATCTCTATTCATAATGAGAGGATTTCTTTGTTCCTTACTCAAATCATGAATCTTGAAGGCTGCTGCTAATTTCATTTTTTCATAGTGTGTGATTATTTCGTGGATTTTTTGAATCTCAAGGAAATCAGTAGTTATTCTTCTTGAATGGAATTCAGTATTTTCTAAAATAGCTTGATGAAGTGGTATGTTTGTAGTTATACCTGATATTGTTAGCTCTTGTAGAGCTAATCTCGATCTTTCAATAGTTTCATCTCTATTTTCTCCCCAAATAATTAATTTTCCAACTAAAGAATCAAAACAGTTAGGAAGTTTGTAGGAGTTGTAAAGATAGGTATCAAATCTTACATTATTTCCTCCTGGAATTGTTAAATTAGTTACCGTTCCTGATTGAGGATAAAATGATTTAAGAGGATCTTCTGCGTTAATTCTAAACTCAATTGCATGACCTCTATATTCAATATCTTCCTGTTTAAGCTCTAATTCCTCATCATCTGCGATCTTTAATTGTTGTACAATTAGATCTACTCCAGTAATCATTTCTGTTACAGGATGTTCTACTTGTATTCTTGGATTAACTTCGTTAAAGAATAATTTTTTATCTTTCCATAGAAACTCAGCTGTTCCAGCATTTGTATATGATAGATTATCAGCTAATGCACAAACTTTCTTCCCCAAGCTATTTCTTTGTCTTGATGGGAGAAATGATGGTGCTTCTTCAATGATTTTCTGATGAGCTCTCTGAATAGAACACTCTCTATCTCCCAAATGAATTGTATTTCCATAATTATCTGATAAAAACTGAATCTCTACATGTCGAGGAGCTTTAATGTATTTCTCAATGAAAACTTCCTTTTTGCCAAAAAATCTTTCAGATACTGTTTGACATCCTAGTAAACTTATTTCAAGAGAAGGTGCTGAATTTACAATTTCCATACCTCTTCCTCCTCCACCAAATCCTGATTTTATAATGATTGGATAGCCTATTTCTTCCACTACTTCTTCTGCTTCATCAACATTAGATACATACCCATCTGATCCAGGAACTGTTGGTATTTCCACTTCTTGTGCTAATTTTTTAGCTTTCATTTTATCTCCAAGCTGATTGAGAACATTAGAAGTTGGACCTATGAATTTAATACCTGCTTTTTCAATTCTCTCTGCAAAAATCGCACTTTCACTAAGAAAGCCGTATCCTGGATGGATTGCATCTGCATCAGAATAAGACGCTATTTCTAGTATTTTATCCATATTAAGATACGTGTCTTGAATTGAGCCTGAACCTAAGTTGTGAGCTTCATTTGCCATCTTGATATGTAATGAAGAAGAGTCTTCTTCTGAGAATAAAACTATTGATCTTTTATTCAATAAACGACAAGCTCGAATGATTCTAATAGCAATTTCACCACGATTTGCTATGAGTATACTATCGAGCATGAAATTATTATTTCGAGCGGATTTATTTAAATGTTATTTGTTTTATAGAAAAAGAATATTAACCAAATCTTTCGTTCTTTTAATTAAATTCTTAAGCAAAATTCTTAGATAAAAGAGCGGATAGAATAAACAAATAGTTATTTAATTAAAGAACTTTTATCATATTTGATTTTGTCTGCACTTAGCATCGATTTCCACCTATCTAACATGCTGTAGAAAGCGTTACTTAATTCAGAATCAGGTTTGAATTCTTCTTCAAACTGGAGATTGAAAACTGATAATTCATGTGCTTTCTTATCATATTTTGCTTCCATTCTACCAATAAGTTCTCCTTTAAAGAGTAAAGGATAAACGTAATATCCCCATTTTCTATCTTTAGGAACTTTGTAAACCTCCCAAACATAATCAAAGTCAAATATACGTAAAGCAAGCTCCCTATCCCAAATTAAAGGATCTAAAGGTGCTATAACTTTCATTTCTTCATCATATTCTTTTTCAAGCATTTTTTCCCAATCTGATGGTGCTGCAAATCCTATAATATCTTCTTTTATTTTTAGGATGTGAGGATTATTTTCGTTTTCATCTGAATCAAACCAATCAGGAGAAAATCTGTGAGGCCATCCTTTCTTACCTATTGCTAGTTTTCCAGATTTAGTAAAAGTTACTTTTCCCATATTCATTAACGGATAGGATTTTTGCTTAATGAGAAATCTTTGAAAATTCAGTTCTTTATCTGTAAACTCACTTTTTTTAAGTAAATCTTTATCAAAATGATTTCTTAATAAATTGTAAGTCTTCCTCCAATTCTCATCTCTATCAACTATAGCGGCTTTTCCTAGTAACCACAATACTTCAAGTCCCATCCCAGAAATTCTACTTGCTTTCCAAAAATGAAATTCAGGTTTGATTTCAGCTAATTCATCAAAATCTGATGATTTTGAAGGACCTCTTTCTTCCAAAAACTGTTCAACTTCTTCTAGAATTGTAGGTCTAGCTTTTTCTAATTTTTCTATTCTGGATGAATAATACTTACCAAGATTTTCTCTCTTCATTCTTGGTAAGAAAATCGGTAGATATTCTTTGTAGATTGCCATTAGATTAGGAAAATAAGCTTCAAATACTAGTTTTTTTGAATAAATGATTTTTTGAAACGAATGCACTTTGTAATCTGGAATTCTAGCCAAGAAGAATAGATCATGATTTCTTCCTGCAGGATTAAGCGGATCTAGTTGAACCATTCCTTGTGTCTGAAATACATTCAGCACTCCTTCATTTCCAGAATCCTGCCAGCTGTGAAGATGAGTTCCAACTATAGCTATTTTTTGAAGTTCTACTTTCGAAAGCTCGTGTATTTTATAACTCATCTATATCCTCTACTATCATTACTAACTTGTTTTATTTCGCATATTTAAGTATTTAAAGGAAGAATATATATTTTTCAAAATCATAAAAAGAATTCATCTAATTTTGTTTGTGTTTTAGTAAGATAATATAACTTTGATTTATGTTTCCAATATTCCACAGGATATTTCATATATCTCTCAAGAAATTGAAATGCAGTATCAATATTATCAGCTAAGGAATATTTCTCTTTCATAGCTGCTCTTGCAGAAACACGAATCACCCATACACCTAGTGGAAATCTATATTCATCTGAAATCTCCCTTAAGACAATTGCTTTTGCTTGTCTTTGAATTTTAAGTAAATATTCAGTTACTGCCAATCTAGCTGCATAATAAGCTCCTGTTACATTTGATGCATATTCTGATCTCCCAGTGTAAGGTTCCCAATCTCCTAATCCTATGTCTTTCATACTAGGATTCATAAATGCTCCTTTAAACCACACTTCAACCATTTCATAAGACCAAACATCAGGTAATAGCATTATTACAAATTGGTTTCCAAAGAATTTGTATGAGAAAATTCTAATTTCATTAATTTCTTGAAATCTTTTAATTCTTTCAACATTGTTCTTGGAAATGATATCATCTACAGCTGTAATAGACCATCTTGTAGGGACAAGTTTTCTATTTTTCTTTCTCCCAAGCATTCCTGCACTGAAAATTCTTGTTATTGTGTTCACATCTAGTTTTTCTGTATCTAAATATGAAACTGCATCTGACGCTAGAAAATCTGTATCATAATATGATTTCTCAATTGCATTAATGGGTGTTTG
>JBHLQZ010000116.1:0-5586 GCA_048883065.1 Candidatus Thorarchaeota archaeon
TATTAACCAAAATATATATAGAACAAGTTTTTATTATACTTGGAGATAT
Organism: Candidatus Thorarchaeota archaeon; assembly: GCA_048883065.1. Classification (GTDB taxonomy): domain Archaea; phylum Asgardarchaeota; class Heimdallarchaeia; order Heimdallarchaeales; family Heimdallarchaeaceae; genus UBA460. The sequence goes on from JBHLQZ010000116.1 coordinate 50, forward strand.
GAATGTCACTTACAGTTGTTTGTGGAGGTTTTTGGGGTGACGAAGGAAAGGGTAAAATCCTTTCTTACCTTGCTTTATCTGATAAACCATCTATAGTTGTTAGAGCAGGCGTTGGAACCAATGCAGGTCACACAATAGAATTCGAAAATCGAGAGTATAAACTCAGGATGGTTCCTTCTGGATTTATCAATCCTTCTATTCGATTACTTATTGGCGCAGGTGTGTTAGTAGATCCTAAAGTTCTTTTCAAGGAACTAGATGAAACTAAAACTCATGATAGACTAGGAGTTGACTATCAATCAGGAATTATTGAAGATAAACATATTGAACTTGATTCAACTAATGGACATCTAAAAGGAAAAATTGGGACCACAGGAAGTGGTACAGGTCCTGCAAATGTTGATAGAGCTTTGAGAAGATTAAAAGTAGCGCGAGATATTCCTGAATTGCAACCATATCTAACTGATGTAAGTGTTGAAATAAATGATGCTTTAGATGAAGGATTGAACGTTCAAGCTGAGGGTAGTCAAGCTATACTTCTTTCACTATTTCACGGGAGTTATCCATTTGTGACATCAAAAGATACTTCTGCAGCTGCAATATGCTCCGATATAGGAGTTGGACCAACAAGAGTATCAGACGTTATGGTAGTATTGAAATCATTTGTCACTCGTGTAGGAACAGGTGAACTTCCAGGAGAACTACCTATGGAGGAGGTGGAAAAGAGAGGTTGGACTGAATATGGTGCTGTAACAGGAAGACCTCGAAGAGCTGCTCCATTCAATTATGAATTAGCTAAAAAAGCTGTAAGATTAAATGGTGCCACACAAATAGCAGTAACAAAATTTGACATCATCTTTCCAGAAATAACTAAAGCAAATGACATTAATCAGATTAAAGGTGAAGCAGAAGATTTCATCAATCGAATTGAAGATGAAACAAAAGTTAAAGTTGCACTTATAGGTACCGGACCTTCTGCTGAGGATATTATCGATTTGAGAGAACATATTTGATGAAGATAAATATACTAAAATTTAATCTAGAAGAAGTTTTATATTAGATGAATCTGCTATATAAACGAACAGCAGAATGAGTAAAATACCAAAGAAACTACATCCTGATTTTCAAGACGAGTTTTTTCTTAATTTAGAACATATATTAGTTCCAATTGGTGGAAATTCATTCGAATGTATGGGTTTAGAATTAGCTTTCTTCATTGCTCATGAGTATGGTGCAAAAATAGATTTGCTACATGTTGGCAAAAAGGTTGGTGACTATATAGAAAAATACAGGGAGAAACTAACTAAATTTGAGATTGAAAACGAACTTAAAATCATTAGAGGAAAAAATGTTCCAAAAAGCATCATCGAGTACTGGAAGAAAAAAAGACATAATTTAGTTATAATGTCTGGAAGAAGAAGACCCACAATATTTGATAAGATGACAATTCAAAGCATTTCAAATTCTGTGATACCTCATATAGACACAGAAGTTTTACAAGTTTTTCCGCCTTCTATAAAAAAGATTTCTGATAAAATAAAAGAGGTTGCAGTTTTATTACCGTATTCGGATAGAGATCCTTTTCTTCTCCGATGGGCATCAGCTATTGCATCACCTCAAAAAGGAGCTAAAGTGAAGATTTACCATATTTCAGAAGTTCCAGATATTGTTCCTTTAGAAGGAGCAAAGCATGAAAAGGAGATTATGAAAGAACAAGAACAATTTAGTGAGTATATAGATAATTATTCTCAGATTTTTGGTTTTGGTCAAATTATTCAACCTAAATTTATTATTGGTCATAAGGTTTTAAGATCACTAGAGTTTATCTTTGGAAAGTATGAACCTGATTTAGTAATTATAGGGAAATCAAAACCAAAAAATATCCGGGAAAAAATATCAAAACCACTTTCAAGTAAAATCAGAGATAAACTACTAAATACTGGAGTTTGTATCCAATATATGATGTAAAGTAAGTGCTTTAAGTGTATGTGAGAAAGGGAATTAAGAAATGAAAGGCTGCTCATACCCAGGATGTGAAGAAGAAGATTCTTTACCATTCAAATGTAAACTATGTAGTCAATACTATTGTGCTAAACACAGATTACCAGAGCAGCATGATTGTCCAAAGATAGCATTATATCAATCTGATGAATATAAGAAAGCAAAAGTAAGCCCTATTGTTACTAGAGTAGAAGAACCACTGAAGAGAATAGAACACTCTGATTACCTGAGTCCCAGAGATGCTGAACAAAAATCTATATTTTTTCAACCTAGAGATAGATTCCTTCTAAGATCTCCTATGTTCTCACTTTTTTCTTTCAGGTATAATTCTGCAAACATATTGGTTGCTACATTCTATGTTTTTGTGATAATGAGTATTCATTTTATTATTGATCAGACACTATTCAAAGGAGCGTCTCTAAATATATTTGCAGCTTGGATTGTGCTTACTTATTTTATTAGTATAGGATTAATATATGGTGGGCACATGGTCGTTGAGAACATTGTAGCACGCAATTTGAGAGTGAGAAGTGGTCATGTTTTATGGTTGCAAGGATTTCTTGTTGGTTTATTCAGCATTTTAATACCATTTGTCATTCTACCAAGCTTTTTAGTTTTTAGAGATGTAGATAATAAATACAAAGAAAGAGGTATAGTAGCATTAGCTGGCATTGTTTGGATTCTATTTTGGCAAGTTTTGGTTTTTATATTCAATGTTCTAACTCTTGCTGGAATACAAGTATTACCTGCAATTTTTCTATTAGGTGTTAATATACTCGCTACTTTCTTCTACATATACTTAATATTCAACCTTATTCCTTTTGGATTAAATAATGGAAGGTACATAGCTAATTGGAATAAAAAATTAGTATGGTATCTCTTTACAGCATCTTTTATTTTTCTAATTGTTCAATTGGTTTTCTCTTTCTTAACTCCATAAATTTCAGAGCTGTAATACTTGTATTTATTATATTTATTAATTAAAATCAGTTATTATAAGGTCGAGAATTACCTAAAAATTCTTAAATTTACTACTGAAACTTGCTCATAAAATGGGATTCAAATGTCAGACAATAATGACATCAAAGCTAATGCTGAAGTTGTTGAACTTTCTAAAGAGCTTGGTTTAAAAGAAGCTTTAGGCATAGCTGTTGGTGCACTTATTGGCGGTGGTGTTTTCTCTGTTTTAGGATTAGTTATCTCAAATACTGGTCCTGGTGCGTTTTTATCCTTTATTCTTGCAGGAATTGTTAGTGCTTTTACAGCTTATAGCTATGTACATTTAGCTCTTCGTTATCCAAGAGCTGGAGGTGCGTTTATTTATGCTCAAGAAGCATTCAAATCAAAGAAATTATCAGGAACTTTAGGGATCATCTTATGGTTTGGTTATAGTTTTTCTATTAGTTTATATGCAATGGCTTTTGGATGGTATTTGGGAGAAGTTTGGCATCTATTCGGAGATAAAATTCTAACTCTACCTTTTTATGATGTTAATATTTCTTCATTTGTCTTTCAAATTCTCAGTATTATTCTATTTATAGGGATAAATTTGCTAGGTATTAAAGAAACAAGTAGAACACAAAATGTCTTAGTATTAGTGAAAATATCGATACTTGTTCTCTATGTAATTGTTGGTATTTTTGCAGTGAAAAAATCAAATTTCACAGATCCTGCATTCCTTGTAAATGGTTTTATGCCTGTAATAGCCAGTTCTGTATTAATTTTCGTTTCTATGGAGGGTTTTGAGATCCTTTCAAATTCAGTTGAAGAAATGAAAAATGCTGAGAAAGATCTTCCTATTGGAATGTTTCTTTCAATCATAATAGTACTAATTCTTTATGTTTCTGTTGCCATTATCACTGTAGGAGTTCTTGGTTGGAGTGTAGAACTGAAAGATATTGGTGAAGTGATACTTACACATTCCGCAGAAGTCTTTCTTAAGAGTGCAGGTAAATGGATTATGGCTTTTGCTGCAATTATATCTGCTGCTTCTGCTATTAACGCAACATTACTTGGATCATCTAGATTATCATATATGTTGTCTCATGAAAAAGTCATTCCTGGAGCTATTTCAAAAATCAATAGAAAAACAAGAGTTCCAACAAGAGCAATTTTAGCTTCTGGAATTATAAGTATAGTCTTTGTATTGATTTTCAGCATAGAGATAGTTGCGACAGCAGCAAGCATAATCTTTATGTTAGTTTTTGGAATGGTAAATATATCTGCTGTAAAATTATTAGAGGGAAAGAAAAAAATACCAAGTATAGTAGGTATTATTCTAATCGTTCTTTATTGGTGTTTCTGGTTTTGGCAATTACTAGCAACTTAACAATCAGATTTAAATATTCAAAACAAAACAATTTTTTATGTTTTCATTATCAGATTATTACAAATTAGTAGAAGAAGATAGAAATGAACACTTCAAGCTTTTTAAGCTTGTTTCTGAAGATGTTTTTCACAAGAAGTACACAGAAGGCACTTGGTCAGCTGAGCTAATATTTAGACACTTACTTTCAACTCTCAATTGGTTCAAAAACCTTATTCCTGGTGTGGATTTTGAAGATACAAAACTAGGTTTTCAATATGGAACTTTGCCAGAAGATACTGTATCCTTAGAGAATTTAGAAAAAGAATTCAAAAGAATCTCCACAGAAGTAGCAAAAGGTATCGAAAATATGACAGAAGAACAAGAAGAAGAAATAATTGATTCTGGTTTTGGTAAAAGATCTAGAAAAAGGATGATAGCTGGTTTAATTAATCATGAAAGTAATCACCTTGGTCAAGCTGTTTGGATTTTTAAGAGAATCTCTGGATGGACTGACCAAGATATTAGAGAGAAACTTTATGGAGTAAAAACTGAATAAGATATATAGAGAATAGCTAAGTTTGTTTTTTGTTCCTCATATACCTCAAAATTATAACTGAACTAACACCTACTAAATCCATTAATATCCAGATAACAATATAAATAGAATTTTGAATAATCCAATTAGGTTGATCCATCTCAATAAAAACTATTGGTTCGTTTGTTGTTACAGATGTTACTCCTAATGCCCATAATTGCTGGAATCTAGATTTAAGATCAACTGTCCAAACATTGATAGAAACCCCATCTTTAACAGCAAATCTATATAGATTATTTGATCTACCATGATGAGTATTAAGCATATCATATCCAGAACTTTTGAATTCTTCTAGATCAATATCATCAGAAAGACCTACTGAGAGAACTGCTTTCATATTTGGAGCATTATTCATCGTATATTCTAACCATTCCTTGTTATATGAAGTCAACCATATCATTTCATCTATACCAGCATTTGTTAGTACTGTGAAGCATGTATTGAAATACTGATTATAGTATGGATGATCATTCTTAGGACCGTAGAAATCAACATTAAGTATTAGATTATTATCACGAGAATAATTCAATGCTTCCTCTAAGGTTGGGATAGTTGCGTCATTATAAATTTCTATTAAGGAACTAGGAACTCTCCCCTTCTTTATAGTGTCATGAGGATCATTGTCTACAAACC
>JBHLQZ010000117.1:0-5549 GCA_048883065.1 Candidatus Thorarchaeota archaeon
AATATCCAGGAAATCCAAATTTAGTATACTTAAATGGAGACTCTTTTACTAAACCAACTGAGGAAATAAACATAAAGAAATATTTGAGAAAAGTCCAGTTTTGTGTTCTATAACAATAAGAAAGATACATATCAGCTTCTGCAATAATTTCATACATTTTTGAAAGCTCTTGGCTGTTGTTTGCCTGTTTATATGCGTGTTCGAAAACATACATTAGTAACTCTCTGTATTCAACATCTAAATCATCTGTTGCTCTCCTGACTGAATTGAAATCCTTTGCTTGAAAGATTTTGATTAAAGCATCATCTAAATTTTGTTGCTGGTTTCTTGAACTGAAAGTGATATTTGTTAAATCACTAGAAAAAGCTATACTTTCTAGATCATTTATTGCTGATCGAGCATCACCTCCACAATTTTTCACTATATCAAGAAGTATTTTTTCATCAATGTTTATTTTTTCTTTCTTTAAGATATTCTGGAGTAACAAAAGAATTTCTTGTTCATTTAACCGTTTAAATTCTATCACTAACATCTTTCTCTTTGCTGATTTTAAGGAAGATGCGGAAGGATCATTAGCTGTACAGATTATAGGTATTCGTGCTGTATCTATTGCTCTTGCAAGAGCTTGCCCTCCCCCTCTATCTTGGTTACCAAAAAGACCATCTGCTTCATCAACTAGTACTAATTTACGAACTATTGCTCCTTGAAGTACAGTTCCTTCAGTGGAAGATTTTCCTACAAGGTTTTCAATAGCTTTTTTATTTCGTTTATCACTTGCATTAACTTCAATAAATTCATAGTCATATTTTTTGATTAGGTAGTAAACTACACTTGTCTTACCTACACCAGCAGGTCCTGCTAGAAGAACAACTTTTTTTCTTTGTTGATTCCATGTTTTCAACCAATTCTCTAGTCGAGTAACTTCATCTCTGTTACCAACAAATTCATCAAAGGTTTCAGGACGGTATTTTTCAACCCAAGGAACAGAATCATTCAAGCTTTGAACACCTATTATTATCATTTAGAGATTAGCATTTTAGTATAAAAACTGTATGCATTGATTACAAGGACTAATGAATTGAATGTTATACAATTAAGGATTATTCTTCGTTGGTATCATCTTTCTTCTTATCTTTAGTAAAAAGCATTTTACCTAAAATTCCCCCAACAATACCTCCAACTAGCCCTATAATTGGTACAAAGATGAAAGAGCCTATAACTATTGTAAATAAGAAGGTAACAATAAAAAGTGTAAAACCGTGCAGTCCAGCTATTGAGAGATTCATTGAAGCGGTCATAACTGCAAAAATGAAATCTAAGAATAAGAATGATAGAATTGCTGACCATGCCCCTGATCTCAATCCTCCTCTTGAAGCTAAACCACCAGCAAATGCACCGATTAGCCAGATTCCTAAAACTAATGCATACAAACCTCCACTTCCAAATGAGTTTGAAATGAGCTCATCAGTTAGAGGAATAGGATTAGGAATATTTATTGGTAAAAACATATTCACAACTAATAACATTAGAAGTGTAACCCAAAAGTGTCCTCCAGCTCCATGGTTAGTTGCCATATCAGTATTTAGATTAATTAGAGCTTGGAAATCTATTGTTGGCCAGATAAGTAGTATTAACATTACAACAACAATAGTACAAGTAATAAAACCAATTATTGACTTTATAATACGACTGAAGAACATTTAACTCAAGTAAATTTGGCTATTTTACTATTTAGACTTTTGTATTTGATTTTTATTATATAGTTACGTTTTAAAAACTAATCAAAATAAAAAAGAGAAGAGATGATAAGGAAGCATTTTCCTTATTATCTGTTTTTAACAGAACCACCATCTCCACTTCATTTTATATGGAAATATTCTAAAGCTAGCTAAAAGTATGTCATGATCTGAACTACGTATACCTGTTGTTGTATCTTCTCCAAACAAAGGATAAGGCCAATCTACATTAGAGTGAACTATTCTAATCTTTTGGAATAATCTTGCAAGAGAAGGAGTAATTAGTATGTGATCTAAGACTTGTGAGTATCCTCTGTAGATGTATGTATATCTAGTTCTTTTGTGAACCTTGAATATAAGATCTTTGAGTCCACCATCTATTAGTACTTGTAATGGTTCGCTGTACTCGAAATCATTAAGATCTCCAAGAACCATGACATAAGCCTTTGGATCATCTTCTTGAATTTCATCAACCAGATAACTTACCCATTCTGCTTGTTCGATACGACGTGGAGTTGTATCAGCGTAGTATGGAGCATATATGCTTTTTGATTTAAAGTGGTTTACAATCACCCACATATCAGTATAAGCTTTTCCTTTCCAAAGAAGTTCCAAATGGATTACTAGTGGAGGTCTTGAGAAGAGCATATTATCTCCAGGACCATATCCATCATCCAAGTCAGTGGTTGTTTGGTTTATATAGGCAGATATGATATTCACTTTATCCATATTGTAGAGTAAACCAACATCTATTCCTCGAGCATCATATCCTTCGATTAAGATAGCGCCATAGTTAGTTTCGATAGGAGCAGTTTCTGCTAATTGCTCAAGTAGTTCAATTTTTTCAACTTCTTGCACAGCAATAAGATCCGGTTCTCTTAGGTAATCATGGATAGTCAATGCATGTTTCGCTAAAGCTATTTCAAGATTATCATCTTCAAAGAGATTAAACATATTGTATGTAGCAACTGTTAAACCTCTCATCATTGAGCCCCAGCCTAGATAATCATCATAAAACCAATCTGGACAAACTTTTGGGGGATTATCTGCAGAAGGCAAGATTTTGTATTCATCATAAGTATAGTCCAAAGGACCAACCAAATTTTTGACAAGGTAACCGCTCTTAACATTAACGAAGCATCCACCTGCTTCATCTCCAAAGATTATCATGCCTTTGTCTTCATCAGACTCAAAGACCCGATGAATACCTAAATTATGTACAACGCCAGCGAATTCTCCATAAGTATCAGTACCAGCTATAACTCTTAGTTTCTTAACAGAAACTAGCATACCTTCTAATGCTTCATAATAAACATCAGATTCATAATCATCAAATGGAGGATTTAATTCAACTGGTGCGGGTAAGTCATTACCTGTTGAAAGTATTTCTACATCTTGTACATAACTAAGCTCTGTAAAGCCATAATATTCGCTAACCCTTGCTACAATTCTAATCTCATCTCCAACATCAACATCAAAGTTATACCTTTCATAAACAAAAATCCCTTCAGAAGTTGCAGGATTTCCATCTCCGATTGGGTCTTGAAGGAAGAATCCACGTTTACTTTCCCACTGATAATCTGCTGTTACAATACCCCATGTTTCAACATAATCATAGGCATAAGGAGTAGACCATGAATCACCTTGAATCTCTGCGATACTTACTTGTGGTTCATCGTATGCTAAAACTGGAATAAAACCTGTCATTAGTACTAAGATTGCTAAAGAAGCGCATAAAATAGACCATTGCTTTTGTATTTTTTTCATTTTACTTTTCACATCTTTAAATTTAAAGAGTGTCTCTTTAATGTATCAAGAACGTTCTATTACCTAATAGACTTCCTATTATTTTTGAACGAAGACTGTCATTTTTATAGAGACGCATTAAGTAAGATTTACTGTTTTAAATATATTACTCCAAACGATGCTAAAAACGACAAAATTATCCCAAGGCATTTTTGTCGGGAGTTATAATTGTCTTACATCTCTTTTATTTTACAATTTTAACAAAAAAAAGCTATTAGAAGAGGATAAATGCAAGAAAAAACAATCAAGTATTAAGTACATATTTGCACCATAATGTAAAAGTGATTCTTAGAGCTTATTGATGTAAATTAAAAAAATAAAACCCAAATAAAATTCAGAATAGAATTGATAAGCATGTTAAAGATGCTTGGCATTTCTCAAATTCACTCATTTCTAGGTTTATTACTTCAAATCCTGCTTCCCTTACAATATTACTTGCATAAGAGAATTTATTTGACATAACAACATTGTTCTTAATTGCCAAACAATTTACAGAATAATATTCTTCCTTAGGAACAACAAGCAGCTCAAGTTCTTTTAAAAGTGTGTGATCAGAATATTCTTCTGTTGTAATCATTATTTTATTTCCAAGGTATTTCATGTAACTTTTCAAATGAACAATATTAGGATTGGTTATAGTATCAATTTGTATATCAAACCATTCTCTCATTTGTCTAACACCTTCTTTGTTGGTTCTTTGCGTTATTCCACAAATTAATCTATTTGGTAGATGTACTACATCTCCACCTTCAATTGTTGCTGGTTCTTTAGCTTTTTTTGTCTTAAAATATCTCGCAAGAACTTCTTCTACGCCTTCTTCTTCTCCTCTCCTACTTTCTATTGCCATTCTAGTTACAAATGCTTTTTCTCCAGAAAGAATTGCATTATCTTCAACGAAACAAGAATCAGGATATTCGTTTTTTACAGGTAATTTGATTAATTCTAAGCCTAAATCTTCTAAGGTCTGACAATAAATTCTATGTTGCTCTTTCGCTAGTTCTAAATCCAAAGAATGATGTAATGGATGAGATGAAATACAGTTCTTATAACTCAAACCAGGTTCTCTAACGATAGCTCTTCTTGCATCCATTTTAACTAACCACCGATTTAATGCCATAGTTTAAATATTTCGTTTTCTGATGAAGAAATATGGTACTAATTGGTCAAACAATTCAAGCTTACAAAGGTTTAGGTTGTGAGCACCTTATTCGATTTGCAAAAATAATGGGTATTGAATCATGTGAGATTAATCCACAAGGTGTTTCACTAAAGAATGTAGATGAGATTATAGGTGCCCTCGGTGATATGAGAACCACATTTCATTTACCTGTAGAAGGTATTGATGGTTTTGATTTTGCATACCCAGAAAAGGAGAAAGATATTCAAGAAATAATTAAACTCTTAAACAATAAAAGCGAGGACATGAATATCATTCTTGGTGTGTTTCACCCAGTTGAAAGTCATGGGAATCATAAAACTCTTGTTGAAAATCTTCAACAACTTAACATTAAACTGGTAGTTGAGAATATACAATTATACTCTGATGAGCAGTTTATCGATGTTTATCAACAATTTCAGGATGAATTGGGAGATCAATTGATTGGATGGCTTTTTGATGTTGCACATTCTTATCTAAGAAACGGACCTGAAAATTACATGAAACTTCTTGACAAATTGCCTTTTGATGAATTAGAGGAAATTCACTTATCAGATTGTACTGAAAAAGAGGATTCTCATTATTCTTTCGGAGCAGGAGTTATGCCAATCAAAAGTATTCTTAACGACATTAAAAGAAGAGGTTTCAATAAGATAATAGTTAATGAAATTGATGCTTATCCAAGTGTATGGAGTGCTATAAATTCGTATAAAGAAGTTGCTAAATATTTCAATAAAAGTTTATATGCTAAGATTGCAACACGAAAGTTCTTAATGAAACCTTTAATTCAAAGGAAGTTAAGAAAAGCAAATATTACATAACTTTAGTGTCAAATGTAATGTTCTTATTTT
>JBHLQZ010000118.1:0-5536 GCA_048883065.1 Candidatus Thorarchaeota archaeon
ATTGGAACAATACGTGTAGTCAATGCACCGATGTTTACAACAACACCTGTTACTTGATCTTTTGAATAAAGAGTAAGTAGTTCACCATTTGAAAAATACACTTTTGCAAAGTTAAATTGTTCAAACAACAATGAAGCTATAATTCTTCGATGAGAAATTGTGTTTTTGGAATAATCAATAAAATCCACTTTCTTCTCAGTTTTAAGGTAATCTTTTGTTTTTTCAGGCAATGTGCAGTTATTGATTACATCAATTCTTCCTTTAAAGTAATCCGCATAATTACTTTGGTGATGCTTCTCTATAACAAGAATTGATTTGTTTGATGGATTAATGTTTAATGCTTCAAAAACATGAATAAGGAAGATTTCTAAATTGTCTCTATTAATTCCCATATCCTCCTTAGTTTCGAAAATCTGCTTTCGTAAATTAACAATCTTCTTTCTATCTACAACATCTGATTTTTGGATAAAAGATTCACCAGTTTTTGAAAGATAAATAGCAGTATCAAAAATGAATCTAGGCTCTTTTTCACCCGAAAAACCAACTTTTGTAAGACTATAACCTAAATCTAATACTAATATCTGAGGTTTTATCATTCTATTTACTAGTCTGGATCTAGCTCCATGGATTTCATCTATTTTTCTTGTTGGAATCAAATCTGAATCTTTTATCATCTTTGAACATTCGTTACAATAATAACCAACAGGTATCCATTTTCTTTTCTTAGTGCCTTTTCTAATGTAGATTCTCATCATGGTTTTTCCACAATGTTTTGGTTTTTTATTCTGTATCTTTTGTGTCATGATTTCCAAACCTTTATTGCAGGATTTCACTTTAATTCATTTTAAACCTTTCTTATGATATATCGTAAATTTGGTATATCATAGTCAAATGGTATATCATAATTATTCTAATTGTATCTTTTAATACAAATGTTATAAACTTGACATGAATTGAATTTTTTCATATTCTTACAAAAAAATTAAATAGAGTCTATGATGAGGTTGTTTTGATTATTATGGTAGATATAAGACCATTCAGAGCTATTCGATATACCGGTAAAGCTGGAGATATCGAAAAATTAATTGTACAACCTTATGACAAAATAGATGCAGAAATGCAAGAAAAATATTACAGTGAATCAGAATATAATTACTGTAGATTAACTTTGCCAATTGAAGAAAATAGATATGAAATATCTAGACAACGATTGGAAAAATGGCTAGAAGAAGAGATTTTGGTTAAAGATGAAACTCCAGGAATTTATGTTTATTATCAAGAATTTGAGCTTTTCGGAAAGAAATACACTAGAAAAGGCTTTATAGGAGCTCTTAGATTACACCCATTTGAAGAATCCATAGTTTTACCACATGAGAAAACACACAAAGGACCTAAAATCGACAGATTAAATATGTTAAAAACAACGAGACACACATTAGAGACAGGATTTATTCTTTATTCTGATCCAGAAAAGAAAACAATTAAGCTTTTTGATGAAATTGCAGAAAATCCTCCTCTGATTGAAGGAAAAGACGATTTAGGCGTAATAAATAGAATTTGGAAGATAACTGATACTGAGAAAATAAGAATTGTCAACCAAGTATTCGAAAATCAACAATTAGTTATTGCAGATGGTCATCATAGATATGAAACAGCTGTAACATACAGAAACATGCGAAGGGATCAAGCTGGAGATTGGGATGATAATGATGCGTTTAATTTCAGGATGACTTATTTAGTACCTGTCGAAGATGAAGGCTTGATTATTTTAGCTACACATCGTTGTTTAGCTAAAGTTAATGTTACTGAGAGCCAAATGAATGAGTTCAGACAATTTTTTGAAATGGATGAAATAACCACTTCTGGCATTACAAGTTTCCTAGAACAAAACTCAGACAAACATGCTTTTGTTTTCTATCAAAATAATAAAGCAGTTTCAATGATTTTGAAAAATCCTTCTGATATAAACAGGTTTGTTGAAGATGTGAGTGATGAATTTAAAGATTTAGACGTGGTTATTCTTCGAGATATGATTTTTCACGGAATAATGGAAATTGGTGATTTACATATAGATGATGATATCTTCTATGAACGATGGGAGAAAGATGCAGTGGAAAAAGTAGATCAAGGTAAATACAAAGTAGCATTCTTCTTAAATCCAACAAAAGCTTCTCAAGTTCTAAAAGTTGCAAAGAATCATGAAAGAATGCCTCAAAAATCCACAGATTTCTATCCCAAAATGATTAGTGGTTTAACTATGCTTAGTTTAGAAGAAGGAGAAAAAATTCTCTAATCTTCAACTTTTATTATTTTTATGAATAATTCAAAACACTTATTTTTTATTTGATAGAATCCTCATTAAATGAAACTTGCTGTTATTGGAGCTGGTTCAATTGGTTCAATTATTATTGCAAACATGGCGAGAGCAGGTAAAACTGTACATGTAGTTGATAAGGTTCCAGAAACCATACAATCAATAAAGGATAATGGTATATCTATTTGTGGAGCTAGAGGAGAATTTACAGTAAAAGAGAATCTAATCCCTATATCGAAGATTGAAGATTTGCCAAAAGATATTGATGTTGTCTTCTTGATAACGAAAATTGACAATGCTCTTGATGCTGTCAATAGGCTTAGGACTACTCTTAAGGAGAATTTTACACTAGTTAATTTTACTAATGGCATGATTGAGGAGAAAATAGCGGAAATACTTCCTCCTGAAAATATTCTAGGGTGTGTCATCAGTTTCAATGCAATGTGGAGAGGTTATGGAAAATCAGAAAGAACAAATGAAGGAGAAATTGTTCTTGGAAGATTAAAGGGAAAGAAAAGAGAATTTGATGAAGAGATTCTTCAACTAATTTCACATTCTGCTAAAACTAGCTGGTCAGATGATATCATCGCAAATAAATTTTCAAAACTATTGATAAATATTACAATGGCATCAACTGGAGCTTTTAGTGGGTTAGCTGTTGGAGAACTTTTAAAACGAAAAGCAGTGAGGATCGCTTTTCTTATAAACACAACTGAAGGAATAAAAATTGCACATAAAATTGGATTGAAATTGCCAAAGCTGAATAATTTAAGATTTGAATCACTAGCATTACTAAAAAAACAGCGGAAAATTCTTCCTTTTGGCTTATGGCTAAAAATGTTTATTATACAAATTATTGGAAAGCAAAATAAAAATCTTAGATCTGCAAATTTAGGTTTTTATGAAAGAGGATTACCTACTGAAATACCTTACATGAATGGATACATTGTTGAATTAGGTAAGAAACATGGAATTCAAACTCCTTTAAATGAGTTTATTGCTAATTTAGTCCAAAAAATTGATGATGGTAAAAGTAAACCATCTTTAGAAAATCTTAAGCTTTTTGAAGAAAAAACAATGGAAATATTTAACCAATACTACTGTTAAAAATGATTAATTATCTTCCCATTTCTGCTTCAATAAAGCCTATTATCTCTCCTATAGTATTGAATTCAGTGAAGATATTTTTTGGTAGATTTATATCAAACTCTTCTTCAATTGCTAAAACTAGTTCTGCTAAATCATCTTCATCTAATCCCAAATCATCCTGAATATAAGTATTAATTGATAGATTTTTTTTTCTGACATCTACGATATTTGCAATTATTCCTTGTAATCTTCTGAATATACTCATATACATGATTTTACATTATACTATTTTTTTAATAACTCTTTGCTCTAAGATTTCGTATCAATCAAAATATTATTAATAATATACTAATTTTTTAAGCTGAAGCGGTAAAATTCTTTCAATTTTACTGTTAAATCAAGAAACAAAGTGATACAAATTGAGTGAAATTAATTATATTAAAGTCAATGAATTATCTCCTAATACTCGAGAAATAAATTTGCTAGCTAAGATAGTACAATTAGGAGAAGTACGTGAAGTAACTAACAGAAATACTGGAGAACAACACAAAGTTATGGATGTTTTAATCGGAGATGAAACAGGTACTGTCTATTTCTCAGCATGGAATGAACAAATAGATGAAATTAATGAAGATGAAACTTATCAATTTTTAAACTCCAAAACAATTCTTTTTAAAAGACATATTAGATTATCTCTAGGCAGAGAAGGATATGTAGAAAGTTCTGATAAGAAAATTAAAAAAATAGATATGGAAAATAACCTCTCTGAAACAGAACATGAAGATACAAGAAGATATCGAAGAAGATCATATCAAAATAGATCAAGTTATAACAGAAGTTATAATCAATAATCTTAAAGAAAAAAAATAAGTGATTTTTTACTTATTCTTCTTTTTTATCTAATCATCGAAATAATTCAACTTATAAGTGCTTTTTTTAAAATACTAGATATGTCCATTCTCAATGTTATTAAGAGTAGAAGATCTATTCGTAAATTTAAAACTAAACAAGTCAATTTGGACGATGTTTATCAAATAATTGAAGCTGGTATTTGGGCTCCTTCATCAGGAAACACTATGCCTTTCAAGTTTCTTGTTATGACCAATAAAGAACAAAAGAATAAATTCTTTACACTTGTTCTAAACACCGTTGTTAATTGGAAGAAAGAAGCTGCTGAAGAAAAAGGTATAACAATTTCTGAATTAAAACATAATTACAAACAATATCTTGATGGAATTCAAAAAGCTCCAGTAATGATTTTTCTTTTCTTTGATTTAGAAATAGGAGCTAAGGAATTTACAAATCAAAATATAGATGAATTTATAAAAAATGAATATTTGTATAATTCTTTACGTGATTCTTTGTATTTATGTGTGGAAAATATGCTGCTTGAAGCTTCTGCAATAGGATTAAGTTCTCTGTATTTTGAACTACCTAGAGCTGCAAAAACTCCTGTAAATCATCTCTTTAATATTGATGAAAAATATGAATTCTTTATCTGCTTACCTATTGGTTATCCAGATGAAGATACTCTGGGTAAAGAGAGAAATGTAGAAGATTTCCTAATAGAATCAAAAATTAAACTTTGAGTCAAATCTGCTTTCTAATTACTTCATGGAGTTTTTTAACAAAATTCTCACGAGCTTCATCTGTGATATTATCTATATTTTCCCAGCTTTCTATTTGTTTAGTTATGAAATCTTTTATTTGATCTCTATTAGTAAACAAGAAGAAATAATCTCTTGGAAAGAAAATATAAAGCATACAAGGTTCTTGCTCATGTTTTCTAGGATCTGTAGCGTTTTTGTTTTCTATTCTGAAAACATGTGCGAGCATTTCATAATTAGTTTTATCTAGAACTGGTAAAGGACCAAAAAGACCTTCTTGTTCATCAAAACCTTGTATTAATCCACTAAAGATGTAAACAGTAACCTTAACTAGAAAATCCTCTAGCTCATCTTCCTTTATAAAATTAAGATTATCTGTTGTTATCAATTCTCCTCCTAAATCACCAAATTGAATGATGGAAACTTGGACTTGATTCAACACTGAATCCAAAGGTTGTTGTGATAAGATTTTAGCTTTGTCTTCTACTTCAATTTCATTTATTATTTCAATATATTTTTCAAATTC
>JBHLQZ010000119.1:0-5469 GCA_048883065.1 Candidatus Thorarchaeota archaeon
ATTTAGAGGGGCTTTGGGAGAAAAAAACGTTAGTGCAATAGAAAGAGCTTTTGAGGAGGTAGAATAAATGGAAAAAAAAGATGCACCTGATGAATTTAAGAGATGGGTATCAGAAAAATGGGGAACTTCTAAACTTCCACTAGGAGGTACTGTTCCATACCATACAGCTTATGCATACAAAACAGGAGATTGGTCGGCTTTTAAAGCATATATTGACAAAGATAAGTGCATAAGTTGCATGAATTGTTATTATTATTGTCCTGATGCAGCTATAATTATGGATGATGAAATGAAAGCAGAATGTGATTTGGCGTTTTGTAAAGGCTGTGCCATTTGTGCAAAAAACTGCCCAGCTGATGCAATTGAAATGTTGAGGGTGACGAGGTGAGAAAATGAGTAGAGAAATAAAAGGAATGACTGGTGATGAAGCTGTTGCTTGGGCAGCAAAACTAGTTAACCCGGATTTAGTAGCAGCGTACCCCATAACGCCACAAACCATTATTGTTGAAAGATACAGTGATTTTGTGAATAATGGTGAAGTAGATACAAGTTTTATCCCTGTAGAATCAGAACATTCAGCTATGTCTGCTTGTGTTGGAGCATCACTAACAGGAGCTAGAGTTTTCACAGCAACAGCTTCTGCTGGTTTAGCTTTAATGTATGAAATCCTGTATGTTGCTTCAGGAATGAGGTGTCCAATAGTTCTTGCAGTAGCAAACAGAGCTTTTTCTGCACCAATCAACATACATGGTGAGTGCACAGATCAAGTAGTATGTAGAGACTCATCATGGATTTCATTATTTGGTGAATCTGCGCAAGAAGCTTATGATGAAACCATCCTATCTTTCAAAATAGCTGAACATCCTGATGTTATGTTACCTGCTATGTTTGGTATTGAAGGATTTATCGTAACACATGCTCTTGAAAGAGTTGAAACACTTAGTAAACAACAAGTTGAAGATTTTCTTCCTGATTATAGATCAACGAAATATCGATTTAATCCAGACGACAATATTACATTTGGTTCATTGGTTCTTCAAGATTATTACATGGAAATTAAAAGACAACAGGAGGAAGCAATGCAACAAGCATATACCGTTACTAAGGATGTGATGACTGAATTTAGTGAAATGTCAGGACGAAAAATGGAGATTATTGAAGAATATCAACTCGAAGATGCTGAATATGCTTTTGTTTCTTATGGAGCCACTGCTGGAAACGCTAAAGCAGTAGTTGATAGATTAAGGGATAAAGGAGAAAAAGTTGGAGCATTAAAAATCAGATTATATAGACCTTTCCCTGCATTAGATGTGCAAGAAGCATTAAGCGGGATTAAAGCAGTAAGTATTTTAGATCGTTCAGCAACATTCGGTTCTCCAGGAACAATAGTACAAACTGATATAGCGACTGCTTTGTATGGTAAAGAGAATGTTCCTACTCTACATGGTTACATAAATGGTTTAGGGGGAAGAGTACTGACACTGCCTGAGATTGAGGAAATCCATGAAAAGACAAAAAACTATCATGATGTGAATATGACGATGACTACAGACTGGATAGGATATAGGATGTGAGGGAAAGAAAATGACAATAGAATTACCAAAAGTATCTGTAAAAGATCTTCAAGAATGGTCAAAATTAGGAGAAGTATTAACATCAGGACATAGATTATGTGCAGGCTGCGGAGCTGGAATTATGGCAAGACAAGTAACACTTGCTGCAAAAGCTCTTGGTGAACCATTCATGTTAGTAAACGCAACTGGTTGTTTAGAAGTTGCAACAACAATCTATCCATATACTGCTTGGGATGCACCATGGTTACATAATGCATTCGAAAACGCACCTGCAACAGCTTCTGGAGCAATTGAAGCAATGAAAGCCATGCAAAGAAAAGGCCTTATGAGAGAACGAGAAGTTAATATGATTGTCTTTGGGGGAGACGGATCTTCATATGACATAGGTTTACAAAGTCTATCTGGAGCATTAGAAAGAGGGCATGATTTTCTTTATATAGCGTATAATAATGGAGCTTACATGAATACTGGTATACAACGTTCTGGAGGTACTCCTCAAGGTGCAGCTACAACAACTAGTCCTGCTGGTTCTGTGATTCCTGGAAAAATAAAATGGCAAAAACCTTTAGCTGAGATTATAGCATCTCATGATATCCCAACATTTACTGCTAGCCCCGCATATCCAAGGGATTTAATGGCTAAAGTTCAAGCTGGGCTTAAGTATGATGGTTCGGCTTTTATATTAGTTGATTCTCCATGCAATCTAGGACAAAGATATTCCCCTGATCAATCAATTGAAATAGCTAAACTTGCTGTAAAAACATGCTTCTTCCCTCTTTATTCAACTTATAAAGATGATTGGACTTTGAATGGAGTCTCTTTACGTTTAGCAAAAAATCCTGAAAGGAAATTACCTATAGAGGATTATCTGAAAGTACAAGGAAGATTCAGACATCTATTCAAACCTGAGTGGAAAAAGAAACTTGTAGAAATACAAGAAGCTGTTGATGAAAGGTGGGAAAGACTCCTAAAGAAAACTGTATTTTAACTAATTTTTTCGCCTTTTCTTTTCTTTATTTTTCTACCTTGTTCCTTTATGTATAACCACAAACTAGTGTAATTGTTCTTCTGAAATAGAGCAAGATGCATCTCCAGATTGAAAGTAATTATTACTGTAATAAAAATGAGGAATGTAAAAAAGATGTGTAACCATTTTATTTTGATTATTATCCATATATTTAGAAAAACTATCCATCCTATGAATACAATAAACAGAGTAACACCAACTTCTTTTCTTTTAAAATTCTGAACCCATTCTATTATTGCAACTATAACAAAAGGTATGAAAAAAGAATCATAATATTTGTAGTTACCTCTTGACAAGAAAATGTGGAAACCAATTGTAAACATTGCATTAAAAGAAAAGAACGAGCTTCGTTTTAGATCCATATGTGGGGCTTTTAGTACTGCTATTATACAACTTACAAGAATAAAGAAAAATAGAGGTAAATATAGTGAATTAAGCTGATAGTAAAATGTAGCTAAGCTTTCCCAACCCCAATACAAAAACGCATGCGTGGGAGTAGTTGCCCAATAAATCCATCTATAATCTATGGAAAAAACAGTATTTATTGTTTGACCAGGCCATACTTGTTGGTAAATATAATTAAAAGGATTCATTGCTAACCAAGGTAAAGAAAAAATTATCATTGTTATAGCAGAAGACAACAGAAATTCTAGACCTTTTCTAATATTGTTTCTGAGAAGATACAAAAACCATATGGGGATAAGAAAGAATGCCACCAACTTAGTAAGAATTGCTAACGCTAAAATACCTCCAGATAATCTATGTTTTCCTTTTTGAAGAAAATAGAAAGAAAGAATAGAAAAAAAAGTAACCATGTATGTATTTAGATACATAATATTATTATAAAATAGAACCAAAGGCATGAAAATATATGATACAGCTGCTAGAACTGAATAAATAATGTTTAATTTACCTCTTTTCCCTTCTTTTAATGATTTTAGCGCTATTAAATAAACAATTACTGTAGTAAGAGAATCAAACAAAGTAGGAGCAAAAACAACTGCTTTCCATGCTCTATCAAGTCTTGGAATTCCAGGATAAAAAATATCGATGAAGTATGAAAGAAAAACTAAGCAATATACAAAAATCGGACCATATACATATCCAGATAGTGGCCATTCTCTATCTAATTTATAAGGATTCCATGATTCATATTTAAAAGAGTAAATGTAATGCTGGTAATATGTTTCTGCATCTCGATAAGTTTCCCAGTACCAGCCTTCTGAAGAAACATAAGGAATAATATTAAATTTTGATAAGAACCAAGTACGAATAATAGTTCTGATTACTAAAGATAATAAGAAGAGAGAAAAGCAAATTGCTAGCTGTATAAGATAATCATAGTTATTTTGTGTTAATTTCTCTCTGATTCGCTGGAATATCTTTGTATCAAACACAAGTAGAAATCATTTAGCAATTAGATAAATTTTACTTATTTTTACAGAAGTATAAAAACCTAACAGAAATTTTAAGACAAAACTGTAATTTTTATGCAATTTTTTTCATAGATTTTAAAAGCTTTCATAAAGTTTCACGTTAGACAAGGCTTTCCACTCGTGGTAAATAGCTTCATAACACCGGATAATGGGAGGGAGTCCATTTTACTTCTACAAAATTGTTTTATATTCTCTAGGAATTGAAGTACAGCTAAATGAATAGTAGAAATTTCTTGAAGAAAGCAGCTGGAGAGTTTTACACACCAACATATGTAGTAGATTATATTGTAACTAAAGTTACAAAACAATTAGAGAAAGATGGTAGAATCCTTAAAGATTCATTCAAGAGTTTCAAAAAATCTATTCTAAATCTTTCTTTTTGTGATCCCTCAGTTGGAACAGGAAATTTCCTTCTTGGATTATTTCGATGGTTTTGGAAAGAATTAAGATTTTTTGAAGAAATTGATCCACAGGAAAAGGAACTGTTTTTCATTTCTTTTGTAAGTTCCAATGTTTATGGTGTAGACATAAATCAGGACTCTCTTGATATCTGCATAAATAGACTTATTCATGAATATCCCTCCTTAACAATAAAAAATCTGTCAAATCTACGTATAGGTAATAGTATAGTAGATCATGATGCTCAACAAATTTTAGGAAAAAATAATGCTATGAAACTTCTTCCTTTCTCATGGGAACAAAACTTTCATAGAAAAAAAGGATACGATGTTATTTTTGGGAATCCACCATATTATAACCTAAAAAAAATGTGTTTGAAAAATGAAGAAGCTCAATTACTATTTAATTATCTTAAAACAGCTAAAAATTGGAAAAAATATTTTAGAGCATCTTCAGATATATATTATTTCTTTATTATAAAATCATTAAATCTAATGCAGGAAAATGGGTATCTTTCTTTCATAATACCTAATTATTGGCTACAGAATAAGTATTCAGATCTATTAAGAGAATTCTTATTACAATTTCAGATTTTAGAAATACTTGATTTAGGGGAACTAAATATTTTCAGAGATGAAGGAAAATGGTTGAATATATCAACATGTATTCTAACAAGCAAAAAGAGTCAAATTAAAGAAAAAATAACTGTTATAAAAAACGTTCCAAGAAATTTTTTCAGTAAAAAAATACAAGAAAATTCTTTGCAGAAATATTCTTTCTATATTCACCAAGAACAATTAGGAAAAGATAAATGGTTATTATCCCCCTACTTACAAGAAATCAACAAAATAACTAATAATGAAAACTTGATTCAACTAGGAAATATAGTCAAAATTATTCAAGGAGTTTCCCCAGGATTGAAATCAATCTTTGTTCTTTCTCAACAAGATATTGATAAATATCAGATAGAAGAAGAATTAATTGTTCCATTTGTAACAAATAAAGATATCAAGAGCTGGATAATTCAAGCTCA
>JBHLQZ010000120.1:0-5458 GCA_048883065.1 Candidatus Thorarchaeota archaeon
AATGCTGTATCAATATTTTGAACAAAATCTTTTAATTGGGGATACTTATCTATGAATTGTGAAATTAATTCAATCTCTCTTTCTTTGTTTAATTCCTCAACCTTTCCCAAAACCGTAGCAGAAACAGTTTCTATTACATCCTCTAGTTCATTAGAGCGATTGTCAAAGAAGATACAAACTTTCGGATCAGATAAAAGGTTGGCAAATTTAGTGGTTTTTCTTGAAGTAGCAAAATAAATATGCTTTAAATCAGGAGTATGGAAAAACGCAATCAACGAAGAATAAGGGAAATTACTATCTTTCAAATTCGTTGTTAAAACACAAAATAGCTGCGATTCAAGAAGATTATTAATCCTCATTTTTGTATCCAAATCAGTACTCATATCATACAGATGTGGTTAGTTGCTTAAATACTTACTCTCAACAAGAAATAGACACAGATAGAAGAGATTACTCTCTAAGCAAATGATTAGTAAGTAATAATTATAAGAAAAAAAAGAAAAGAAAGTTATTCTTTAAACCTTTTACGTCGAATTCTTATAGTAATAACTAACATTACTACTAATATCATCATGCTAATTGATATCGCAAATTCTTGAATATGTGCTAGTTTATATTCTACAGCTACACAATTCGATATTGAACTATTGTAGTGTACATTATCAGCAACAACAACATAATAGTAGATACCTGTACTAGGGAGTGTATCTGGTTGTGTCTCTGTAGTAATAGTATATATGGGATCTAAATGATCAACTGACCAGATGTAAGAAGTATCTCTATAAACATAGTACTGTCTAACACCTTTTACTTCACTCCATTCTAAGTTTAGCGTATCTGTGTTTATCAGATCTGGGAAAATAGTAGCTAAAGTGGGCTCTGTAGGGGGACCTATAAGTCTCTTAAAGAAGATGTCTTGATCATAACCATAATAGGATAAATTTGTGTAATCACTCCATACTATATTTACGCTTCCGTACTTTCCAACAGCAATAGTTGCGAATCTAGAGGGAGAAGAACTATCAGTAGAAATGACCTTTGTTCTACTCCAAGTGTCAGTATGAGATGAGTACATTCGATAGAAAGTATCTAAATCTGTATCAGCACCATCATAAGCTGAAGCATCTTCCCATGAAACATAGACATTATCTTCCAGATCTATATCAATGGATGGAAAATAAGAAGTATGGTCACCAACATCAGAAATTACCTCTGGCACTGTCCAATTTGAAGCAACTTTGTCATAAATTACATAAAAAATGTCACTATCTGTTTTAGAACCGTCAAATTGTGATTCATCAGACCATACAATATGAATGTTATCAAGAGAATCAACAGCTATATCAGGATCATATGAAATATCAGTGCTCATATAAGATAAAACTTCTGCTGGTTGCCAAGTCTTTGTTGAAGCGTCTAAATACTTGTAGAAAATATCTTGGTCGATTCCAGAACTAAGATAATCTGTTTGGTCATACCACACCACATGAATGTTTCCTTCAGAATCAATAGCTTGTTTAGGAATGTAACTGTGTTGATTGCTTTCTGGAGTAACAAGATATGTAGTTGACCAAGCTTGTTTTGTTTCATTCCAGAGTTTATAGAAAAGATCATCATCTCCACCAGCTCCGAGAATATCTGTATTATCGCACCAGATTACGTGTATGTTATCAGATGAATCAATGCTAATTGAGGGACTATATAATGTTGCAGTACTTTCTGTAGAAATAGGGGTAATGCTAGACCAACTTTGTGTAGAAGTAATCCATTTCCTATATAGAATAGTTTGATAATTTTCTTCCCACACGAAATGGACATTATTTGCTGAATCAACAGCTAAATCTGGTTCCATTGATTCTAACGAACTTGTAGAAACAACTTGAACAGAAGTCCATGATTTTGAATCTGCATCCCATCGTCTGTAAAAAATGTCTCTGTCGGTACCTGCTCCTAAATAATTTGTAGGATCCCACCAAACAACATGCAGGTTGCCATAAGAGTCAGCCATTATTTCAGGAAATTCAGAATTTCCGTTACTTTCATCTGATAGAACTTCAGTGTCAGTCCAAAACCAATTAGAATTTCTTATTGTTTGAAATTGTTCTGTATCCGAATTTACATTGAGTGTATTTTGAGTAGCAAGTAGTACAGTTGTTAAGAGTAAAAGAAGAAAAATGAATTTTAGATCTTTAGTTAGAATTCTTTTTTTTATTTTAATCACCTTTAGGTTTTTTTGACTCAAAGTTGTATACTATTTGCTTCAATAATAAAGCTTTCTCGATAAGTATGTAGTAGAAATCTTGGTATGTCATTTAAATTAAAACATACAGAAATAAAAGAAAAATAGGAAAAAAAGAAAATTATCTGTATATCTGAATAAAAAATTGTATAGAGATTAACTTCTATTCTGATATTTTTTCATCTATTGCTTGTAATTGTTCCAATATCTTAATATACAATTCTCTAATTACAGCAGGAGTTACAGATATTTGTGCTTTCTCTCTTAGATAGATGGGTGGATCAAGAAGACGAACCAAATTCAGAATCTCTTCTAGCAAATCATGAGGATAATATACTCCTATCATTCGTCCCTCAGGTTGAGCTGATGCAGATTCTCCTGCAGTTTGAATAATGATCTTTGAAATTCCAAATAAACGATCAAAAGGCGATCTTTTTGATAAAAGATTAGTTATTGTACGATAAGGAATTATTGTATGTTTTTTTGTTATAATACCTTTTCGAATAACCAGCTCTGTATCTAAAACCTCATATTTTATAGATTCAATATATAATTTTACAAGAAATAGTATTGATAATAGTACAAGAATAATAATACCAGTGAATATAGAAGCATTAACAATTTTTCTGAATGCAATAGAAGAAATATTAGCAATAATTATGAAATCTACAAATCCCGCTACAAACATCAAAGAAATCCATGTGGGGAGAGCGAAGAATAAAGAAATAGCTAAATAATTAGCTCTTTTTGCTTCTACTCCTGGTCGAAATTCTTCTATTGTAATTCCCAATTGAAGAGTTTGAAAATAGTTAACCTGATCTTCGTCTTCGCTAATAGAATAAACTTGCTTAAGAATTTCCAACGCTTTTTCACCAATTGGTGTCAATCTATATTCTCCATCCCTTTGTTTTTCTATTAAACCAGTTAGCTGTTTAAGATGAAAATTTAATTTTCCAGTTGTCAAATCTAATTCTCGTAATAAATCAGAATAATTAAGAAAAGAGTAATCGTAAATGAGATTCAATATCTTTCTTCGAAGTTGGTGTGATACAGCTTTTAAAACCCATTCAGATTCAAAAGTTAATTCGGGGACTAACATTTTTTTTCCTCAAATATTATTTCTTTCAATTCTTTTTCAATATTTAGTAGGAAAAAATAGTATTTGAAAGATTTTGACAACTTTTCTTTTCAAAATTGTTTAATAAATTAGTTAACAATACTATCTTGGTGAAAAACAAGTGGCAAAAACAACATCAACCAGTTTTGGAGTTGGAAAACATAAAGTGTTAGAAACTTTCTTACCCGATAGGAAGTATAGAACTATATTGATCATACAAATATCTTTAGTATATTTTTTAATTTTTCTTGGGATATATCTCACAGCTTATTTTAGTGCAATTGCTGTTGTTATAGAAGGATACTATACCTGGTATGAGTTTGTTTGGGTAATGTTTTACTGGTTATTTGGACTTACTTTCCCATTCTACATAATTTTAGTAATACTCTGTTTTCCTTATTGCAATGCATTAAATTATACTTTTACAACACAAGAAATTGTTGTGAATAGAGGAATAATAAATAAGAAAACAAAGATTGTTCCTTATAGAAACATAACTAATTTTGTAATGAGAAGAGGATTGATTTATCGTATAGTAGGTGGGGATAATTTTGGTGTGATACAAGTTGAGACAGCTGGGCAAGGTCCTCAGCAAGCTCGTCCTGAACAAAGAATAGTAGGGATAATGGATGTTGCTGAATACACTGAAAAAATACGAGGAATACTATCTAAAATGAAAGGACAAGCAGCAGTTACCGCTGATACTGAAACTGCTTCTTCTTTGGATGAAGAAGAAATTTTAACTCAAATTTTAACAACTCTAAAACAAATTGAAACAAAACTATAAGTTATTACTTTCCTTTCATTTTTTTATTTTCTTAACAATCTCACTAACAAACCAAATTATTAGTAGAGATAGGAGTAATTCGATAAATAAATACAACTCATCCTCTTTCGAAAGAAAGATGATTCTACAATTTAAACTAAGGAAGGAAAGATTTTCTTGAGATTGTCAGGAATTGTAGTTTCTCTTCCTTTCTTCATGCATTCAACACAGGTTTTATCTCCTTGCCCAATACAAGAATCTTGTTTGAATCCCATGCCAAAAAACTTACTTTGAAGATAATCAAAAAAATTACAATAAATAGATATCTCAGTAACATCTAATTTTTCATAAAATTTTATTACAGCACACTCTGTTGCTTCATAGTACCAATCACATTCTACACCGTCTCCTTTGTAGAATTCTATTTTCCATCCTTCTGGATGATTAGAAGCATTTTTTGCAGTTTTTCTTGCTAACCACAAAAAAATTCGACTAAAAGCAATGTTTCTTACAAGCCATTTGATGAATTTGGGGATCCCTGAAAACATATCTTCAACATGTTCATAGAAAATAGTAAAAATCTCATCAGAAGTTTTACCAGCTTTCTTCATTGGTTTATAGAGTGCGATCGACATAGCATTTAAAATTAAAATTTGTCTAAAGAAATTTATTTTCCCAGGCAAATGGGGTATTTCTGGAATTATCTTCTCATACTCAATCAGAGATTCTCCTAGGATCCTTTCTGAGAAATCG
The DNA here is from genome assembly GCA_048883065.1 of Candidatus Thorarchaeota archaeon. GTDB lineage: Archaea > Asgardarchaeota > Heimdallarchaeia > Heimdallarchaeales > Heimdallarchaeaceae > UBA460. Next base: position 4,876 of record JBHLQZ010000120.1, read on the forward strand.
TTACCATATCTTTGAGTTATCTTCTCTCCAATTGATGATGAGAATTTTTTATATCTTTTAAGTAATTTCTTCCTTTTTGACCAGTAATAAGCTTCAGCCATAAAATATCTAAATCAGAGATTGCATAAAAAACTTGTTACAAGAAAAAGTATTCTATACTTCTATTATGCAAATTTTCTATATATAAAATTCTATAAGCTCTGAAACAAATCGAAACAAAATTATAAATTATTTTTTTCTAATGCTTACTTCATTTCATTTTTTATTTGGTTTGGTTTATTAATACCCGTTTCCAAATCTACTTAGAAATGCACGGAAATAATCACAGACATAGAAACAGTATAGGTGGATTAGTAACTTTCTTGTTACTCTTATTAGGGGCTTTTATATTCTTTGGAATGTTTACAGATATCGTTAGCTATATCTTTTGGCCTTTCCCAACAGTTGGGATATTAATCTTCATATTGATTATTTACAGTATCTCAAGATCAAGAAGAAGAACCAGATCTAGAGTGGTTAGACATAATGAATACAAGCAATATCAACCCACTCCAAATCCTTATTGGAAAAACCAAGAGAAGGA
>JBHLQZ010000121.1:0-5382 GCA_048883065.1 Candidatus Thorarchaeota archaeon
CATTTCTTTAGAAGATTTTTCACTATTAAGGAAATACGTCAATGAAAATATGGATGTTCAAAAACAACAGCTTACAATACCTAATGAGGATAAAATAAAACAAATTCTTGAAAATTTATGTGTTCCTCATAAGATTATTGATGGTTTTATAACTCTTGAAAATCATAGTTTTCCACTTCTACTTTCACTAGGAATTGAAAACAAAGAATTAAAACAAATAAAAAACGAAAATGGGAAGATAATAGACACTATTAATTCTGTTAGTGGAATTAGGATTAAAGAAAAATGCCCAAATTATACTGGTGCTAGGATGGGAAGACCAGAAAAAGCTAAAGACAGAAGAATGCGACCACCTGTTCACATGCTATTTCCAGTAGGAAGTGCTGGGGAGCGTCTAAGAGATCTTTTCACAGCTTCTAACAAGAAGGAAATTGAGATTGAGTTAGTTCATAGGTCATGCCCAGGATGTGGAATATCAACAAATGAAGTATTCTGCACAACTTGCGAGATTCCAACGGTTCTTGTGAAACGTTGTTTGAATTGTAATTATTACAAAGACGAAGACGTTTGCCCAAAGTGTGGAAGAGAAATGGTTGCTTATAGGACATCTACATACTCTCTAGAGTCACGTGTAAACCAAGCAAAAAAAACTATCGGCGGACCTTTTCCCAAAAACGTCAAGGGTGTAAGGAAATTGATGAATAAGAACAGAGTTGCAGAGGCGATAGAGAAGGGGATATTACGCGCAAAACATGGTGTGTTTGTTTATAGGGATGGAACAGTTCGTTTTGATGCCACTGATGCGGTTTTAACTCATTTCAAACCAAAAGAGATAGGTGTTACTGTGCAACAATTACATGAAATCGGGTACTCAGTTGACATTTATGGAAAACCTTTAGAAAATTCAAATCAAATTGTTGAATTAAAAATTCAGGACATTATATTGAATATTGAAGGTGGAAAACACCTTGTGAAAGTCACTGGATTTATTGATGAATTATTAGAAAAAGTTTACAAACTTCCGACATTCTATAATGCAAAAAAACCTTCTGATTTAATAGGTCAAATAATCATAGGACTTGCACCACATACTTCCGCAGGAATTGTAGGTAGGATAATAGGTTTCACAAAAGCTAAAGTAAATTTTGCTCATCCGTATTGGCATGCTGCAAAACGTCGTAATTGTGATGGTGATGAGGATTCTATACTTCTTGCATTGGATGCATTTCTTAACTTCTCTAAGCACTATTTACCTGAAATAAGGGGGGGACAAATGGATGCACCTTTAATCTTAGTTGCTAATATTAATCCACATGAGGTTGATGATGAGTCACATAATGTTGATACTAGTTCTAAATACTCTTTATCATTCTACGAAGAAACCTTAAACAGATCGCCTGCTAAATCAGTTCTACCATTAATTGATATGATACGAAACAGATTAAACGATGAAAGTGCTTATGAAGGTTTTTTGTATTCTCATGAAACTTCAAATATTTTTGCAGGCCCAGAATCTACCGCTTATAAGAATCTTACAAAAATGGAAGACAAAGTAAACGCCCAACTTCATGTCGCAGAACTTATACGAGCTGTTAACATAAAAGACGTTGCATCAAGAATTGTAGTTAATCACTTTATACCTGATTTAATAGGTAATTTGAGAAGGTTTGGGTCTCAAAAAATAAGATGTACAAAGTGCAATATGACATATAGGAGGGTTCCTTTATCTGGGGTTTGTACCAATTGCAATAATAAGAATCTAAATCTTACCGTCTATGAAAAATCAATTACTAAATATTTCAGTATGGCAAAGGATTTAGTTGAGAAGTATAATCTCTCTGAATATTTGAAAAACAGATTAGAAATAATAAAACACAATGTTGCTTCTCTTTTTGTGGAAAGTGAGTTTGTAGATGAAAAAGAAAAAAGAAAAATCAATGGTGAAGTAACACTCTCAGATTTTTTTGTCAAATACAATTCAGAAGAAAAATAAGAAAATTCTCTAAAATATATCAAACGAATCATTTTTAACTTCTTGAATTTTTTAAGTAAATGAGCATAATGGAAAAAGAGGAAAAAGACTCCTCCCTTGAACTAAGACTTTTATTGGATCCTAAGGGAAAGCAAAAAACAATATATGTCCTTCTATCATTTATTACTGTCGTTGTTTTAACCATTGTATTGTATCTAGTGCCTGATTATTATTTCCTTGAAAAACTTACAAATGATGTGGTATTCGAAGTTTTGAAAGTTTACAAATATGAAGTAGTACTAGATGGCCTTTATAGTGAAATAGAAACAGGAACTTCAATAATTGTAGTAATTACCAATTTCCTAACAGGATTAGATGCACACAATTCTTTAACCCCTGTAATAAAATCTATAGCTGCTCAACGTAGATTTGCAATTGTAAGGGCTTGCACAGGAATGCAAGCTGGTGCTTTACTGATGGCCTTGATAGTTGTCACTCCAGCAGATTTCAAGAAAAAAGTAAAAGCTACAATTTATTCATTAATAGCCCTTGTGATAGGGAATTTTCTGCGTATTGCCATTGTTATTGGAATGACTATTACATTGGAGATTACTTATGGAACAACTTCTTCAGCAGCATGGATGTGGGCACATGATGTTTTAGGGAAACCAATAGGCTTCTTTGGGACAATCTTCTTTGCATTAATCATAGAAAAGCAAGGAGTTCCAATATTAAATACAGTAAGCTTGTGGATTGATTCTCTTCTCGATTTATTTAATCTAGTAATGAAAAAAATAGGAATTACGAAAAAGAAGAGTAAAACATCACAGAATAAAAAATAAAAAGCCAATTTATTTCACAAAGTCTCTTTTAATAGAGCTGGTAGCTTTCGATAAGTTTTATTAAAGGAATTTATATATATAATCTCGAATATTGGTGAATGTGAATCAATAATGAGGTATTTAGAAGTTCAAGAAGATGGATCTTTAATTGAAACCCAAGAATTAGAACTTGGTTCTACAAAGGTTCTAATCGTAGTAGATGAAGATGATAAAAGAATGTGGTTGTGGAAAGGTTCTGAGTGTCCGATAAGGAAGAAATTCATAGGTAGTAGAGCTTTATCTGACTTAAGGAAAAAAGAATATGGTTTTGCTTATGTTCCACAAACCTGTGATCAAGGTGATGAGACCGCTGAATTTGTTGGAATGTTAAAGAAAATTGATAAAGCTGATGCTGTTTCCTCCTCTGTAATCTCAAGAGCTGAGGAAATTATTGAAAGACAAAGTAGAATAAATGTTTTTGAAGATGTTCCAAGAGAAGAAGAAATCCCATCTTCAACAGCTGTTTCACAAGCAGATGTATCACTAAAAGATAGACCTGCTCAAGTTCCAGAATCTCAACTTCCAACACATATGGCTAAAATGGGTGCCCCTGGAAATAGACCCATGCCAACTATTTTATCTGCCTTGGAATCAGATTCGATAGAAATAAAGAAACCAGAACCTGTTGTTGAAGTAAAAGCGGATATACTTGAACAATCTATTCACATCCTAAGAGACTTGGGGGCTCCCAAAGGATTCTATCGAGATTTGATAATAATTGGAAACAAAGTTTATACAGAAACTTATACTGGTGAATTTGAAGAATTAGACGAACCTCCAGAAGGTATTTTCTTCTCCAGTTCTCATGTTCCAAGAATGATATGTGAGAATGGTTTAGTACGTGCTATTGAATTCTTAAAACCAGAAGAAGGTGCTGAATTAAGCGAAGAAGATGAAAAGATTGCACAAGATATCGAAGATCTTCTTGCTATGTTTGAGATTGAAGTAGGATAATCATTTCCTTCCTTTTTCATTTTTTTAGGTGATTCATTTGAAACTATATGAAATACTAGTCCATCTTCACTCATCAATCCCTACAGAAACAAGATTATTAAGGAATAAATTTGAAGAAAATACTACAATACTGCAAGGATTGCTTTCAGTTCTTTCTCAAAATAAGGAGGTTTATGAATTATTAGTAGTAGATGAAGATATAAAACCCGGTTTTCTAGTTATATCAGATAAAACAGAACTAAGAACTACCAAATTATTAGATTCCGTAATTAAGAAAAACACAGAGCTTACAATAATTCCTATATCTCATGGAGGTTAATCTTTCTAGACTTCTCAATTAAAAACTCATTTAGATATATTTTTAATTAAAATGGTCCCTAAACAATTTGTTTGTTAATAGCCAGGATAGCCAAGCGGACAACGGCGCTGGTCTTGAAAATCAGTTCCTTATAGGATCCGGGGTTCAAATCCCCGTCCTGGCTCCAAAATCTTTGTTTCTTTCTCTTAAAAAGAAACAAGCAAAAAAGGTGTTAATTAATTGTCTTCCGTAGCGGGACCTTTCATTCTTGGTATTTCAGAAAAACCACAAGCAGCAAGCAGAATAGCTATGGCTTTGGATGAAAAAAATAAACCAACAATTAAGAAAGTTGAAAACATATCTGTTTTCATATGCAATAGAGATGGAAAAAAGATTGTTGTTGCACCTGCATTGGGACATTTATTTTCTCTCTCTTCAATAAGTAAATCTTGGAATTATCCTGTTTTAGATTATGAATGGGTACCAAGTTACATCGTAAATAAGAATATGAAAACAAAGAATTTTATTAACGCATTTAAAACTTTAGCTAAAAATGCAGAGGGAGTTATTTTAATGACTGACTTCGATAGAGAGGGAGAAGTAATAGGCTATCTTATACTCAAACATGCAATTGGAAGAACACAAGCGGAAAGAATGAAATTTTCTACTCTTACAAGAACCGATATCTTAACAGCATATAACAACAGGGAAAAAACCTTGGATTTAGGTTTTTTGAATTCAGGATTACTTCGTCATTATGTAGATTGGTTGTATGGTATAAATTATTCAAGAGCTCTAAGTTCTGCATTAAAGAGAGTTTCTGGAAGGTTTAGAACAATATCGATTGGTAGAGTACAAGGACCTACTTTAGGTGCTGTGGTTGAATTGGAAAACGAATTAGAATTATTTGTTCCTATACCTTATTGGACAATTGAAAGTAAGGTTCATATAGGAAATAAATTGTTTCCAGCTTTTTATGAGAAATCGAAAATTGTTACCCATCATGAAGCAATGCAAATAATTAGAGATTGTAAAAATTTAGTGGGTAAAGTTTACGATATAACAAAGGAACAAGCACCAATTTATCCTTTTCCACCTTTCAACTTAGGAGATCTTCAAAGAGAAAGTTATAAACATTTTAAATTTTCACCAAATAAGACACTTGCAATAGCAGAAAAGCTGTATTTGAATGCATTAATATCATACCCAAGAACAGATAGCCAAAAATTACCAATGACATTAGGACATAAAGCTACATTACAGAAACTTTCAAATCA
>JBHLQZ010000122.1:0-5344 GCA_048883065.1 Candidatus Thorarchaeota archaeon
TGATTTTTAACATTGTTTCTATAAAATGTATGTTAGTATTTATTATTAGGTTATTTTCATATAAGTTACTTTCTTATATTATCATTTCTAATATAATTCTTTATGATTGATGTCCACTGCCACTTGGAACAAGAAGATTATGATAAAGATAGAGATGAAGTAATAAAAAAATGTGAAGAAGAACTAAAAGCAGTCATAACATCTTGCGCACATCCAAAAGACTTTGAACTAACAATGAGGATAATCGAAAACCATAAAAATTTTGTTTTTGCAAGTTGTGGAATCCATCCTGAATACATAAAAGAGATCTCTGAAAAAACCAAAGATGATTTTCTTGAGTTAGTTGTTGAAAACAAAGAAAAAATAGTTGGAATAGGCGAAACTGGTTTAGATTATTGGTGGATAAAAGAAGAAGAGTGGCAAGAAAAACAAAAACAATTGTTTATTCAATTAATAGAACTGGCAAAAGAATTAAACAAGCCTTTAGTAATTCATTGCAGGGAAGCATTTGAAGACACAATAAAGATTCTAGAACAAGAAGATGCAAAACAAGTTATGCTACACATGTGGGGAGGTCATAAATTTTTAAAAAGAGTTTTAGAAAACGGATATTTCATTTCAATGAATACAATAATTCTAAGAAGTAAAGGTTATAGAAAAGTTGTAAGAGATTGCCCTTTAGATAGATTAATGCTAGAAACTGATTCTCCATGGCTGGCTCCTAAAAAACTTATAGAAAAAATAGATGCTAGAAATGATCCTACCTCTATTAGAATTGTGGCTGAAAAGATGGCTGATATTAAGAAGACTGATTTTGAAGAAATATGGCAAAAATGCGGAGAAAATGCCATAAGCTTTTTTAGGTTAAGTATATAAATATAACAGTGTTATATTCATTTTAAATTTAAATAAGAATGTTACCAAGTATATAGAGTGGTGTCATGGTCTTGGGAGGTGTAAGAAGTAGTCTTGGAAAGATAAGAAAAAGGTTTGGAGAAAAGCCAAAACTAGCTTTTTTTGTAGATGGACCAAACATGATTAGAAAGGAATTTAACCTAGATTTAAAAGACCTAAGAAGAAGGGTAGAAAAATATGGGAGAATTATAATCGGAAAGGTTTTTTTGAATCAATTTGCATCAGAAAAATTAATAGAAGCTGTTGCTAATGAAGGATTTGAAACCATCATAGCTTTGGGAGATCCTGAGCAGAAGACAGATGTGGATGTTTCTATTGCTGTTCATGCAATGGAAGCAATATATAATCCTGATATAGAAGTAATAGCCTTAGCAACAAGAGATGCGGATTTCTTGCCTTTGATCCAAAAATCAAAAGAAAAGGGCAAAATAACTGTTTTGGTTACTGTTGAATCTGGACTAGCTGTTTCTTTAAGACATGCCTCGGATTTTGTTGAACTATTATAAACCAGAGCAAAAATAATTATTATTATGAAAGCTGCTTTAACTTTAATGTTAATAGTGATCATTATCGTGTTTTTAACTGCAATTCTCGTGGCTTGGACTGTTATGAACACCTTAGGTTTTTTTGAGATGAATGAAATCAATGCTGTTAAAAATGAATTTGAAGAATGTAATGATAAAATAATTGAAACAGCAAGAACAGGCTTATCTAACAGATGTATATTCTCTGCTAATAAAGGAGAATTAACAGGAAGTAACGACGGTTTACATTATAAAATAGTAAGTCGTGAAAAAGTTTGCGATGAGCACGATTGGGTTCTTATTGATGAGGAAAAACATATATGGCAAAAATGTGATGTTTCTGGCAGAGAGAACATATTTGAGTTAAAGTGGAACTTTCCGTCTCAAATAGAAATTGAAGGCCAAAATCTTAATGGCAGCGTAATAGTTGAAGCATCTCCAGTAAGAGAGATTATCTTTAGTGATCCCACAGATTTTGTAACCCTAAGCTTATTTGTTCAATTCGAGCTTGGAGAAGAAGAGGGTGTTGAAATACTAAGCGAAACAGGTAATATTGTTGAAATAAGTAGAGTTAGTATGACAAATGAAAAAATAACTTTAAGGATAAATATGAGGTGAGGTGGTTTTTAATGAAAAAAATTGTTTTATTAGGAGCAATTGTATTTTTGCTCTTAGAATGTACAGCCTATATAGCCTTGGCTGATTTTCCAAGATACATAAGCGTGCAAGGCAGACTTTTAGACCCAATCACTGATGAACCTCTTAGCGGTAGCTATACACTTCTATTTAAGATATACGATACAACACCAACAGAGATATGGAGTAAGCAATATGATAATGTTGATGTTACTAACACTCGAGGAATATTCAACATAGAATTAGGACCTCTAAACCTACCATTTGATGAAGAATATACTTTGGAAACTCTGGTTAACGATGTTCCTTTATTTCCTAAGATTAATATAACGAGTTCTGCCTTCACATTTTCTGCTGGTAGGTTACTTCCAACAACTTATCCAGTAGATGTTAGTAATGATGTCAATGCTAGTAGATTTTGTTTACCTGGAGACTGCGTAACAAGCTGGCCTTCTGGCGGTGGAGGAGGAAATGGATGGACTGTTAGTGGAAGTTATGTTTATAATGATACAGCTGGTGTTAGAGTTGGAATTGGGACGACAAGCCCATCATACAAATTAGATGTATCGGGTAATGGTAGATTCACCTCAACTCTTTATGCAGACAATAATATTCGTATAGATAATGGGAACACTCCAACCATCTATTTTGATTCAGCCAGTTCAGGAGATGTAGCCATTAGAGCAAATGGAGAAGACCTAGAAATATATGAACCAGAGGAGGGTGGTAAAGTTTGGGCAAAATTTTATGATGACAATAGTTTACGTTTAAGTGGAACACCCAACCTCATAGTAGATGGTGTTGTTGGTGTTGGAACAACAAACCCAGAAGAAAAATTGCACATAGAAAATAATAGTGACACATATTTAAAAATTCATTCAACGACTGGCAGTGGGCAAACTTCTGGAATTAAATTACAAAGAGGAACTTCGACTGATGGCTTTACAGATTATTATATTTATGATTCCGGTGGAGATCTTTCTATTGACAGCAGCATTGGCGGTACTGATACAAACAGACTTTTTATTGAAGATAATAGTGGAGAGGTTGGTATTGGAACAACACACCCTGGCAGAAAATTAGAAGTTCAAGATAATTCAATAAACGGATTTCTTTTAAGATTAGATGATAGCGATGCCCGGTGTGATATTGGTCCAAATATTAGTTCAGTATGGATTTCTTGTTCATCGGATATAAGGTTAAAGACTAACATAAAAGATGCTAAACCTGTTATAAATGATCTTATGAAACTAAGAATTAGAGATTTTACAGTGAAATCATCTGGAGAAGAAGGAACAGGAATTATTGCACAAGAAGTTCAGGAAATCATGCCTGAATTAGTCAGCGAAGGTGACGATGGGTATTTAATGGTTCAACAAATAAATCATTGGAAATTAGTTAAAGCGATTCAGGAGCTGCAAAACCAAATTGAACAGCTAAAAGCAGAAAATAATGCATTGGACCAAAGAATCGAGTCTTTAGAATTGGCAATAAATGCTTTATAGAAAATTAAATTGGTAAGAATGAAAAAAAAATTGGTTTTAACAACGCTTTTAATTTTTTCTCTACTCCTAGTTATATCATCAGCATTCACAATACAGAATAATCAAAAAATAACAGGTGTTATATCAGATGGAGGAGGAATAAATATAACAGGAGGAGCTTTCAAATCACATGTTGTTGTTGGTCAACCTGTTATAGGAGAAGCAACATCAGCAAATTATAAAATATGCTTTGGCGTACTCTGCACAAGAACATTTCAGACACAGTATTATATAAATATAGCAGGTTGGTTGAAGTATGACAATGGTATGCTTGTTAAAAATTCACCAGTAGAGGTTACTATAAAATATCAATCCTCTCAATTTAAACTAACAAACACAACAGATGACTCGGGATACTTCTTTATTAGATTTACTAATCTGCCAGAACATTTATTTCTTCCGCCTCCAGGAAAGATTTTAGAAATTGAGATATATGTAATAGGTGAAGTAGAGGCAATTTATAAATGCACATATTATCCTTCAACAGAGGAGTGTGTTAGTTAAACTATTGATAGATCTTCCATCTTAATACAGCGGCAATTCCTCCAAGCTGGTATAATTGCTCACCTTCTCTCGTATCCCTTGATATTATCTCAACCGTCGTATTGTAATCTTTTGCTTTTTCAGAAAATTTTTTTGTTTCCAAACCTTCTGAAATCAAAATAATTTCAATAGCTCCCATTTCTAATGCTTTCATAACCTTTTCTTTTCCATATGTGACAAGACCGCTCTCTTTTCTAAGCTCCTCAAAGAATTTTTGTAGCAAAGCCTTCTCCTTAGCAATGGCAGCCTCTGCAAGAATATCTTCAGACCTATGAACTATTTCTTCTAGACCTTGCTCATCAGTGTATCCTGTATTTTTTATGCCTATAACTTGGTTTTTTAGATTGGTTTCTAGATAATCTTTTTCAAAGAAATCATTTTTAGCAGGCCCGGGTCCTCCGATTATCATACCTTTGAGATTAAACTTAGAAAACAATTCTTTAACATTTTCTGCAATGCTTTTATACCAATCATTTATTAAACCTGCCCTTACCCTTTGGTACCTCATTTGTGATTGGCCTCCTTTGATTGTCTTACCAGGAACTATTGATTCTTTTTGTCTTAAAATCTCAATCTTCTTTCCCCTTAACAGAGCTATTGTTGCTTGCCTATTATCCATAACCAAAAGACCATATAACTCTTTTTCAGCAACCATGTCTTGCAAAGGTTCTAACTCAAATTTCTTGTCACACCAGTATTTTTTAACTGCTAATGGCTCAGGCGGATGAATGAGCCAAACTCTTATATCAGACTCTCCTTCAGCTTCAGAAACATTACCTGCAAAAATAACAAGACCATTTTCAGGAGTTTTATTAAAGAACTTTAATTCTTGAAGTATCTTATCTATAGCTCCCAAAACATTGTTTCTAACAGTTTTGTTTTTCACATTTTCGGTTAAGGTGTATTCTTGTCTAAGCATGTTAACCATTTCCTGGAGATTATAATCTTTAGGAATGTAAACACTAACCAATTCTGTGTGTCTTCCCTTTATTTTTTCTAGTTCTTCCAACAGTTTTTTTAGCTTATAGGTATGTTCCTCTACCATACAGATCACTCTAAGAAAATAGTCTATTCAATTGAATTTAAATTTTCCATTTTATCCACGTTTATATTTTTACACCCAGCTTTATATTATAATCTTCCAAAGCATGTTCTCCTTTACCAAACTCTACTTCTTTTACC
>JBHLQZ010000123.1:0-5343 GCA_048883065.1 Candidatus Thorarchaeota archaeon
TGATGAATGGATAAGTTCTGCAAAAGTTAAACAAAAAACAACTTTATTTGATTACTCAAAAACTAAAGAAAAAGAAGTGAAAAAAAAGCAAGATACATCATCTAATAAGAAAGTAAAAACATCTCAAAAGATGCTTGAGAAGTTTCTAGAGAAATAATACTTTTTAGTGTTCATCTTTGGTTTTAGATATTTGTTCACTTAGTGGGAAAATCATTCCAGAAGATAGAAGGAATTGTAACATCTTCTTGAAATTTGATACTCTATAAATGTCAGAATTTACCTTTTTTCGTACCATACGATTTTGTATCAAATAATCTAGACTCTTTATTGCATCTTGTTTTTTAATTCCAGTTACTTCCATTAGCTCCTCCAGACTCATCCCTTCTTCATACAAACTCAAAGAGGTCGCAATAACACCAATATTCACTCGGTCTATTACATCTTTTGGTAATTCAACATCAAATTCTGATTTATCTTTACTCATCTTCATCCTCATTTTTTGTTTCTTCTTGTTTGAGAATTAGAGAGAAATATGCTTCTATTAAGTGAGAAGGAATTCCTATATCTTTCAGCTCTTTGCTAATCTCATTAACTGGTTTTTTTTCACGTTGTTTATTGTATTCAAAAGCAACAAACTCTCCATACTCCCATGGATAAACTATCCAAGACTGTGTTTCTTTAATATAATAATCTGGTTTTATGATACTATGTCTCTTAAAATAAAGAGTAGCAGTTCTTAGTTCCTTTGGCCCCATCTGTTTTATATGTTCTACAGCTGCTTTGAGGCTTTTACCTGAATCAGCAACATCATCCACTACCAGCACTATTTTATCTTTTACATTTTCTGAAATTTCTTGAGTAATAACAGGCTCTTCTGTTGCTCTTGAGGTGTTGTCATAAAATTCTATTTTGATATTAGCTGTTCTTCTGTTTCCATAAAAATCAGCTAATAAACGAGCTGGTATCCAACCTCCTCTTGCTATTCCTACTATAACTTCAGGATAAAATCCATCATTTGTTATTTTCTCAAACAAATAGAATGTCATATGATAGCTTTGATCCCAAGAAACTATTTCATAATCAACCATATCATTATCACAGATGTTGTATAATATACGGTGTTAAAAAAGATTATCAAACTTGCTATCAGTAAAAACCTTTTTTAGAAAAGTTGATTACACTAAATCTAAAATAGAAATTCATAATATAATAGGTGAAACAAATGTCATTTATAGAACGTTTACAATTAACACCAGAGGAGAAACAAATTTATCAACTTCTCCTTGGTAGTGGTCAACTAACAGCTTTTGAAGTAGCTCAATTCAGTAACCTACATTATTCTAATGTTAAAACAGCTCTAGATTCTTTAGTTAGTAAAGGCGCAGTGGGATCATCAGAGGGATACATCAGTAAATACTATGTCAAAATCCCACTTGGATATCTTGCTACTACTAGTGATAAACTAAATGAAAACATCAATCAAAATATAAGTGAGACAAAATCATTTATTGAAAACAAAAAGAACACTTTTGAAAATCTTAGAGGAACCCTAAGCTCACAATTATCAGAATCTGTTAGTAGGAAAAAAACAGAAATAGATCAGAAGTTAAATCAAACTGCATCACAATTTCAAGCTTCAGCAGAACAAAAGAAAGAAAACCTTTCTCAGAAGTCATCTGAACTAGCTTCAAAATGGTCTTCAATTAATAACAACCAAAAAACATCCATACAATCCACTGTTAAAGATGTTTTGGGTTCTAATGTAGAAAACCTCAATCAAGCTAAAACAACCATTAATACCATTGTAGAAAATATAAAGCAGAAAAACGTCGAATCAGTAACAAATTCTAATGCTGAAGTTGAGCAAAATGTAGTTCAATCCATTGATAAAATCCAAACTACTGCTCAAACATTAGGTCCAAAAGTAGATGAATTGCAACAATCTATGATAACAGATTTGGAAGGAATAGTTGAAACATTCAAACAAAGCATAGATACAACAAAATTAGATGTTAGAGCCTTTAATAGAGCTCAAGCAGATAAATATCTTGGTTATTCAGAAGAAACCACAAGAAAAACAGGAGAAGCAATAGATGGGATTTCTGAATCAGTTACAAGTTCATTATCAGAACTAAACAGTTCTCTCGATTTAGTTTTAGATAGGAAAGTAGAAGATTTATCTCTTCAAGTACAAGAAGCATTATCTGCTTTGAATGAAAAAGTAAATGGTATCAAAGAGAGTTTGAAAGAAGAATTATTACAACAAAAAAATGTAACAATATCTAACGCAATATCACAGATTAAAGAATCTATGGCTCATAGATATACAGACCTTCAGAATAATGAGCAAAATCAAAGGAATAATATGATTAGCGAAAGAGACATCTTTTCGCAAAAATTAGAAGCTCATTACAATGAAACACTTGAGAATTACAACCAGAATATTAATACAATTAATGAGAATACTAGAACAAGATTAAATGCCTTTACAGAAGGCTTAGCTACTCAATTCAATGAATTATCAACTAATACAGAAAATAACTTAAATTTACATCTACAAACCTTCAAAGACCTATCACAGCAACTAAATACAACTCTTAGTGAAGAATTAATTATTGGTTCAGATAGATTGAAAGAGAAATGGACTGATCTAATTGAAAAAACTGAAGCATTGATGCAAGAAAGTGAAACAAAAATCAATCAACATTATCAAGAAGTAAATAATCTCATTCAAACAACTAAAGATTCAGTGTTTGAAGAATTGGATAATTATTTACAACAAACTTTGGATACAACAGTATCAGTAACAAATGAAATTCTTAATGTATCCAAAACAGAAATTGATGAAGGAAAACAACTACTATCTGGAAACTTAAACAATGAAATTGACGAATCAGTAAAATACTTTGAAGATACAGCAAGGAAATTTACCGATACTGCAAATTATTTGATCAGTGCTACTATGAAGTTAAAAAATGATTTTAGAGATTTAGAAGCTACATCAAAAGAAATTCAACTTCCACCAATCCAAACTACTTCAATAGTAGGGCTTGATGCTGTTTTAGATCACATGGCAAGAATAATAGGCAGTACAAAAAGTAATGTAACTATCCTCTCACCAAAACACGAATATATACCTCTTGAAGCTGTGAAAGGTTTACAAAGAGCTAATATTACACTAGTAACTTCTTTAGACGAAGAAATTAATAAAGATTGGATAGATAATGCGGCTTCTACAGCTGTAGATGTAAACATAGAAATAAGGAAACTTAAAGGAGTAGATATACCTCAATTTATTGGAGTAGAGAGAGATCAAGAGGAGGTTTTAATAGCTACTCAAGATGAAGCAACAGGAGAAGTAGTTGGAATTTTGAGTCAATCAACTTATTTTGCAAAACTAGCATCTTTTGTTATTATATCTCACCATGCTAAAGGTAATTCAACAAAAATCAGGTAATTTGGTAATAATTATCTTTAGTTCTTCTTTTTTCTTATAACTAAAAAAATATAAAATAAACATAGTTGTTGAGAAGACTTTAAAAAGAGATGTTCTCGGTAAACGTAAAAAATACCAGGTGTATAGAAAAATGCCAACTGTCGTAGATGCTGATTGTTGTATTGCTTGTGGAGCTTGTGTTGACATTTGTCCTGAAAATGTATATGATCTAGGCGACGTAGCGATTGTTGCTAGAAAAGAGGATTGCACAGATTGTGGTTTATGCATAGACGAATGTCCAAATGAATGTATTGATTTTGAATAATACTTTCATTTATTTTCTTCTTTTTCTTACCTATGTCTTCTACTATTGATATTTTTTGTATCCTTCAGAAATTTAGTTGTCTTTCTGAAGTAACCTACATGTTTATTTACTGATTTTTTATTTTAGAAATAATGGAAGTATTAACTTGCGTTTATCTAAAAACTCTTTCAAAAGTTGATGGTGAAAATCCTCGCTCAACTCTTCTAATTGATATAGATGGACAAAAATATAATTTAAACCTCTGGAATCCTTGGAACGAAATAGTAGACTATCTTCAACCATATACGACTCTTAAATTGTATGATATTAAAAAAATCTCTGAAAAAGATTCAACATACTTTTCAACCGATTCAAATACAATCGTTGTTACAGATCCTGATATTCTTATAAATGCAACAGCAATTAATAATGTTTCATACTGTCCCCGAAGTTATTATCTGAGTGAACTAATAGGAGAATCAATCTCTCCTTATGTTGCAGTAAGGGGTTCTATTATTCACGACTGTTTAAGCAATGCTATAATGAACAATACAAAACCTTCAGAGAATTTATCAAAAGTATTAGATGTCTTCTCTCTTCAGTATGAGAATTTTGGTTACTCCAAAGAAGATGTGTATCAAGAATTACGAGAAATGGCAGAATGTCTTGATCCTTTTGTAGAAAACCTTTCAGGTGAATCTCTTCCAGAAACACTTTTTTTATCACCTGATTTTGGAATAAGAGGAAGAATTGATCTTCTGAATAATGGACACATCTTTGAATTGAAAACAGGAAAAATTTCTGAAAATAACGATGCACGACCTTCAGATATAACGCAAGTTGCATTGTACCGATATGGTCTAGGAGATTATATTGCAGATAAGAATCTTGAAAATGGATCTATTCTCTATGTAGGTACTAACAAGGTTGTAAGAAAAATAGTAGAACCAAACTTGAAGATGCTAAAATACGCTATAGGTAAAAGGAATATAGCATATATAATCTCTTATCAAGGATATATTCCTAGTATACTCCCAGAATCTGCAAGGAAAAAATGTCAAAGATGTTCAATGAAACATTTTTGTTATATTGTATGTTCAGGTTTAAATCAGCAGCGAAACTGTTCTGAATGCCCACATAATGAACTTTGTACTCAGCAAGCTCTCCCAGGCACATATCGAGAATATTTCAACCGTTTTTCAAGATGGATAAGAGAAGAGAAAAATGAATCAAGAAGAAATTTCTCCGATTTATGGAATTTGAATGTTAATCAAAGGGTAGCAAAAGGAAAAACAATTCAAAATATGATTCTTGAAAATGAACAAAGTGAAAATGGAATCACCAAATTACTTTTCTCTTGTGATAACAAATCAGAAATTCGCGAAGGAGATATTGTAGTTCTAAGTGATGGACAGGTTCTTCAAAGACCTTTAACTACAGGTGTAGTTACATCTGTTTCGAATACATCTATTGAAGTAAACACCAGAACCGTTGGAAACAAAATGTCTGTTTTAGACTTATATTCAATAGATGTAGGTTTTCGAAGACAACAGAGAGGCTTGTTTAATCTTGTTTTCAGAAAGAAAGATTTTAGAGATATAAT
>JBHLQZ010000124.1:0-5336 GCA_048883065.1 Candidatus Thorarchaeota archaeon
GCTTTTTTTTAAGATATTTTATATTTATATTATCAACTATCTTAATTGTATTTCTTTTAAACATATGTTTGATGAATTGCAAATGAAATTTTATATATGAGTCAAAAATTCATGAGGTAGATTGTTATGAGTAACTCAGAGGATATTACTGTTATTGAAGCTAAAGATACAAGTTTGAGAAACGTTCTCCTTTGGAGTAGTTACGATGCTGCAGATACACTTTTCAGTCAAGGGATTCTAAGCATCGTCTTTCAACCGTTTATTCTACTTTTAGCATTTGAAGCAGGTATTACACACTATTGGACAGCATTTGCATTGATGAGCACTTTTATGGCTGTTTCGAATCTTTTAGTAGCGGTTTTAGGACCTGTAATAGGTGCATTAAGTGATACTATAGGAAGAAGAAAACCAGCTGTATTAATTGCTGCTGGAACAATGTGTCTAACGACTTTAGGATTTATGGTTTGGAAGAACTTCTGGTGGCTATGTATAATGTTCGTGATTGCTAACTTTGGTTATCAAACAGGAAGAATGTTTTACGACTCAATGATTCCTTTTATCTCAAAAACAGATGAGAGAGGAAAAACATCGGGAATATCAGGCTCTTTAAGTTTCATAGGAACATTCGCAGGTATTTTCCTAGGAATGCTTGCTTATGGTGAAGACTTTGGCATATGGCCTTCATACAGTGAACCTGAGAAAGTTTTTTCAGGAGCAGAAACTGTAGAATACACTGGTCTTTATTACTTAATACCTATTGTAGTAGGTGTGATAATATTGTTCTCTATTCCATTTTTATTCAGCAAGGAAAAGATCAATATAAATAAAAATGGTTTCAATGAAAATTTAGGTATTGCCCTGAAAAATTATAAAACTACATTTAAAGATATTTTTACTGCTAAAAACAAAAATGCTTTATTCTTCATACTTGGCTGGTTTTTTGTAACTGATGCTGCAAATACTACAATTCTCTATATGCAGCTAGTAATGGTGGATGGTGCTGGAACAACTCCTACTCAAGCTCTCTATATTATAGGAGCTGGTGGTTTATTATGTATGGTTGGAGCTATTTTGGTGGGATTACTGTTAGATAGATGGGGTCCAAAAAAGAATTTTATAGTAAACATTGTAGCTTGGTTCTGTGCAGTTATAATAGCAATTCTTGCGTGCATTGAAGTAAATGGTAGTCACATATTATCATGGCAAATCCTCTATCCTGTTGCATTCTTTATAGGAATAGGTTTTGGAGGTTTATGGATAATAGGACGGCAATTTGTCTTTGAAGTCGCACCTCCTGATAGAGTAACCCAATACCAGGGATTCAAACAAATAGCTGGAAGAGTTAGTGCTATTCTCAGTCCTTTGATGTTTCTCGGATTTCTTGGACTTGGAGATTTAATAGGTTTGAGTATTTCCAATCAATATGCAATCGCATTAGCACCTTTGTTACTGTTTTTTATTATTGGATATTTGATAATTAGAAAATATGTAAGTGTACATAAAGAATATCTAGCTGGAGAAAGAGCTCCATATAAGAAATTAGAATAATAATTTCTTCTCTTTTTCTCTCGTTTTTTATTTTTTTTAATCAATAAGATTTTTGTCGGAAGTTGCTTTTTCCTAGCTTTTTAATTGATAAAACGATTAAATATGCAAATTTTTTTTAACTAGATAGTCAACACTAATTTAGCATTGTTGTGAAAATAAAATGAAATCATCTGAGTTAACTCCTGAAGAAAAAATGCTCAAAAAAATCCAAGAATCTTATGACGATGAATTAGATTCCTTGGTTCAAATTAGTGAGGATCAGGAGTTACAAGAGGTATATATCAAACAACTTCTTGATAGGAATAAATCCTTGCTTGAATCACTAGGTAAAGTCAAAATACTTGTTGAAAGATTACTTACTCAAAATAAAGAATTTAAGAATCGAGTAGAGATTCTTGAAAATGAGATAAAAACTCAAAATAGTAATGGTGTCAAAGTAGTTTCTCTTGAACGTTACAGAGAAATGCAGAATAATGCTAATGAACTAGGTCGAAGTCTTCCTAAGCTTATAAAACTAATAAAACTTCTTAATCAAGAAAATAAATTGCTAAAGGATAAATATTCCGCACTTGAAGATGAGTTTGAGGATTTGATTAGCGAAAGAGATGATTTAACTACAAAAATAGAAAACTTGAATCAACTATCACAGCAAGAAAAAATAGCAGAACTTGCAGAGCTCTTTCCAAGTGAAGAAATTGCTGAAAAGATTGCTAAATCTCTTGCGACTAGCACTGCAAGACAAGAACTTCTTTCAAATGGTATTGAAATAACAAAAGATGAGTCCAGTAGTATTGAAAAACAAGCTAGAGTTGACTTGGATAAAGTTGCAGGTTTTAGTAATGAACAGATTTCAAAATTGGTAGATCTGGTTGTTGAAATAAACGAAAAAATAGAAAATCTCAGTGGAACAATGGTGATCACCTCACCTACAAGAAGAAGAGCTGATTTAGACTTATCTGGTACAATAACTGATGGAGAGGGTAAGAAATCTGAAGAACCTCCTGATAGACCTGATCTTGAAGAAGTTCTAGATGATATTCTAATCTCTGGATAGATTTTTACATTGTTCAATTTTAAAGAAGATTTAAGAAAGCTGTTTGTTGAGAATTCATTATGTCAGAAAATCAAGTATTTACATATGAAATCAATCTAAAAAGAAAAGAGAAATATAAATTTGAAGTGGATTTTGGTAGAGATACTATACCTATTCTTAATTTAGATGAACCTAAGGAAGTTCCTGGTGGGGAAGAGACTGGACCAAGCGCATCCATGTTATTAGGTGCTGCTATAGGTCATTGTCTTTCTGCTTCTTTGATTTTCTGTTTAGAGAAAAAACGCGTTCCGCTTACTGATATAAAATCCAAAGTTATTGTAAAAAGACAAAGGAATGAAAAAGGATTCTGGAGAGTTTCCGAGATAGATGTTGAATTATTCCCTAAAATTACAGATGATGAAAATACTGATTATGATAGATGTTTGGAAATTTTCAGGAATTATTGCATTGTTTCAGGTAGTGTTGAATCTGGAATCCCTTTAAATGTGGCTGTTATTAGATAAATTTAATTTAATATAGAAATAATGAGAGTTTCAGACCCTTTTTTTTTCGCATGAGTCTACTTAAAGTAGTGCATGGTCATCACAAACTCTCAAAGTTAACTTAAAACAATACCTAATATGAATTTCGTTTAAGAGCAGAAAAAAATTTGAAAAAAATTCTGAAGCAATTTATAAACGAAGGAAAAGACATAAATATATAATACAGAAATAATACAACGGAAAAAATCGGTGATTAAAATTACACCTAAAAAAAATTCTAGTCGAACATCTAATGTTTATACCATAAATCTACCGTCAAGATTTAAAGATGGTGTAATGGAAGAATCTCAGAAATTTGGTGGAGCTAGTCAATTAATAACAATGTCACTAGGGGATTTAGCTTCAAGTTTAGGGGAAACACAAAATCGTATGGAAATAATGCAGGAACTTAGGGATTATATAAAACTTGAAATTCTACTTATGCAAAAATTTGAAGAAGAATCGAAATCAAAACAAGATTCCAAATTATCATTCCGCATTAAAGATGAAATAAGCAATGAATGTTTGAATATGATAAAGAAGAAAACTGGATGGACCACATCTAAATCTGTTCGTATATCTCTACTTTGGTATCTTTACGCTAATTCAGATGATTTTGTTGCAAATGATTCATATGTACCTTTGTTGAATTGCCCTCACTGTGGATTTAAGACTCATGATCAACGTGCACTTGGAGTTCATGTACAAGAATTGCATGAAAGTGTTTGTCAATACTGTGGCACACGATATCCAATTAATGAAGGACATTCCTGTCCTGAAATGGAAAGAGCTGCAATAGCTGCTGCATCACAAACTAGAATTGATCAATTCACTTCTGTTCCAATTACCGATACGGATTTAGAAGAAACTAAACTTCTACAAGAGCTTGGATTGGAAGAACTAGAAACTTTGGGAAGTACTGAAGAAGAGATTCCAGAGATAGACAGAAGTGAACTGAAAGAGATAATTGAAGAAAGATTAAAAGAAAGGAAAGCTAAGAAAGAGAAAGATGATAAAATAGATCAATTACAATCTGAAATCTCCGAAATTTTGGAGTCATTACGAGAAGATGGTCTTATAGAATAGATTTTTCCTTTATGGCAAAGATAATATAAACTTAAAGAAATATATAATCTTGGAGTATTCTAAATGACAAATCCAATGAGAATATTGCTATGTGAAGATGATACTGATATAGCTTTTCTTATCAAAATTAATATTCTCAAATCATACCCTGAAGCTGAGGTTTTCATAACAAAAACTAAAGAAGAAACACTCCAAACTCTTTTTGATACAAAATACGATATTGATGTCATTTTATTAGATTATTTATTAGTCAACTCTACAGGATTAGAAATTTTAGAAGAAATCAGACAGATAACAGAAATCCCTGTTATAATCATAACAGGACAAGGTTCTGAAGAAGTAGCAGTTAATGCTATGAAGATGGGTGCTTCAGATTATATTGTTAAAAGAGGGAGATTCTTCAATCAGATTCCCAGTGTTATAGATAAGGTTACAAAAGTAGAACCAAAGTATGACCTAGATAAGATTTTTGTTGCATTCTACCGTTTTGGTGAATCTGGAACTGAACCAATTTATATAAATAAGATTCCAACAGAATATGAGAGAATAAAAGAAACAGTTATCCTCTCCTTGGGAGTTCTCCTCTTCACAATTTATGGAATGGGGGAGCTTGAAATGTTGGATTCAGGGTCAACTCTTACAGGTCCTGTTAAAATTCCAAAGATGAAACAGTATA
This sequence comes from Candidatus Thorarchaeota archaeon, assembly GCA_048883065.1. Classification (GTDB taxonomy): domain Archaea; phylum Asgardarchaeota; class Heimdallarchaeia; order Heimdallarchaeales; family Heimdallarchaeaceae; genus UBA460. The sequence goes on from JBHLQZ010000124.1 coordinate 4,886, forward strand.
ATGTAACAAGTTGGCTTTATGTTGTAAGTGATGTAGGACAAAAAGATCCTCGTTTTCGTGGAAAGGATTTCTGCATTGTTGCCTTAGGGTATCCAACAGAATATTCTGATTTGGTTTATGGCATAGACAAACTAAAGAACATACTAACAATATTCTTCGATGATATTAAGGATATATCTGAAGTTGAAAATAAAGCATCAGTTGTTGAAGAACAAATATATAATGTTATTAGAAGATTTTAAACATCAAACAATCAATATAATTTTAAACTATTCACTATTTTTATTATAATGATTGAAGAAATGAGATTTCCTGAAAATTTCTTATGGGGATCTGCAGTTTCAGCATATCAAGTTGAAGGAAATAATAAAAACAATGATTGGTGGGATTTCGAGCAGATTCCAGGAAATACAAAAAATAATGAGAAATCGGGTGATGCATGCAATCATTA
>JBHLQZ010000125.1:0-5310 GCA_048883065.1 Candidatus Thorarchaeota archaeon
TAGAGTATAATAAAGCAGAATTTGTTTTTAAAATGGATTGGTAGTTTTTTTCTATATATAATCAATGAGATCTCTCATTTTTTGAAGAGTCTCAACTCCTTTTCTTGTTAAGATATAATGGTTTCTTTTGCCTTTTTTTTCTTTTACATTAATTAATCCTTTACTCTCTAACTCGCTAAGATGTTGATATATTGCCTGAATACGTATGCTATCTCTCCCTAGAGATTCCCAAATTGCATATCCATAATCTGCTTTCTCTTCAGCAATAAGATTAAGAATCTCAAATTTTGTAGTAGAACTTTCTGATAATCCCCAAACAATTTTCTTCTTTCCTCTTACTTGTGATGCAAAAATGTTTAAAGCATTGAATCCTGAACCAGTAAGAATCGCAACGGATCTTGAAGGCTCTAATTCTTTGTTATTAATCAACCTTCTTGCAGCTGCGATGACGGATGCGGAAGCAGGTTCAATAAAAAGCCCTTCACTCTTAGCAATCTTTAGAGCTTCTTCAATCATTACACTTGCCTTAATACCTATTTCTTTTCCATCAGTTTTTTTAAGTAAATCTTCAACTTCTCGCAAAAGAAAAGGTTGCTTGCTATCCAAAGATTCAGCTAAATAAGATGTTTTTGTTTTTTCTAGAGAGACTGTATAAAGTTTTGGAATATTCTTGATCCAACCAGAAGCCAGTGCATCTTCTAATCCTCGATATATTGAGTAAACTAATGATCCAGATCCTCTTGGAACAATAATACTTTCTATGTTTTCCTTTTGCAATAAGATTTCTAAACTAATAGTTTTTTGACCTTCTATTGTAAGTAAGTTCTTTTCCGGTGTAGCAGAATATGCTTGCTCTTTATCTGCAGTTTTTTCTGCAGCAGTAATAGCATCATTCACAAATTCTCCTTTTTCGATTACTTTGCTGCCATATAGTTTCATTTGCTCAATTTTGGAAAGCTCTAGGTTATGGGGAACAACATTAATAGATTCAATTCCAGCTTTTGCAGCATAAGCTGAAAGACTGATACTAAAAGAACCTGTGCTAGCTCCAACTATTTTATCATACTTTCTTTGATATGCATCAGAAAGGATTAATGAACAAGCTCGATCTCTAAAAGTTCCTGTAGGATTTCTGAATTCAAGTTTTAAACCTAGGTATTTCAGATCAGAATCTTTGGTTAAGTGTAGTAAAGGTGTGTTACCTTCAGCTAATGATATAGGATTTTTAAAAATTGGAATAAAACTTTGAAGAGACCACATAGATGCAAGATTAATCTTGGATAAGGGGGGACCTTCTATAGGTGGAATAGTTACAAGACTTTCACAATAAGGGCATCTTAACAAAGGTTCTTCTATCTCTTTGTTACAATTAATACATCTAGGTTGATTAATCCACATCTAATGTTGTAATTAACTAAACAAAATATAACTCTATTTGTCACTAACAGCATTTATCAAAGAGTTTCAATACCTATAGGATCTTCATTCTTATCAACTTCGATATCGCAAGAACATAATTCAGACATCATTTCTTCAAGCTGAAAAGATAAAGGTTCTTCAAACTCTAGAAAAAACTCAATATCTTGTTTTATAAGGTAATCAGTTAGACGGATTAAAAGCTGTTTTTCTTTTGCTGAGTGAACAATTATACGCATAAAACAGTATTAGAGTGAAAATTAAAAAACTTTGCTTATACCAAACCATATAATTCTAAAAGTTTGAAAATAAAATTACGAGAAAATTATATATATAAGTTGTATCTTTGCAATATAAATCGAAGTAGTGATTATTTATGCCAGAAAAAATATGGTCTTATTGTGATGGAATTCCAGCTGATATTAAAGTTCCTGAAATAAGTGTTATTGAATTATTCAGGGAAACTGCTGATAAATTTCCAGATAGAAAAATGACTGAATTCTTAGGAAAATTCAAATCATATACTGAAATTGAAGAAGAAATTAATAGATTTGCTAATTCATTACAGAAGCTAGGAGTTGAAAAAGGAGACAGAATAGCTTGTTTAATGCCTAATTGCCCACAATACATTATATCATTCTTCGCAACTAATTCTTTAGGTGCTATTTTTACTGCTATAAGCTCTCTTTACACACCTAAAGAAATAAGATATCAATTGCAAGATAGTGAAGCTAAAATTATAGTTACTCTTGATTTATTCTTAGATAAAGTGAGAGAAATAATAGATGAAACGCAATTAGAACATGTAATTGTCTCATCAGTTGCAGATGAACTTCCTGGGATTAAGAGTTTTCTTTACCGAAAAGTAATAGGAAGAAAAAATCCAAATGTTAAAGATGAGTTAGTTTATTCTGAAGTAATAAAGAAGGGAGAAAACAAAAGAATAAAAACAAAAATTGATACAAAAGAAGATATCGCTGTTTTACAATACACAGGAGGTACAACGGGGATTATGAAGGGTGCAATGCTAACAAACTACAACCTCATGGCTCAAGCTACTATTCTTCCTTACTGGGATATTTGGTTACCTGAAAGACCTGAAGGTCAATATAAGATTTCAGGATGTCTCCCTATGTCTCATATCTTTGGTTTCTCAACATCCTTCCTTTGGACTGTTGCTACAGGAGGTTTACTTTACCTAATTCCTGATCCTAGAGAATTAGAAGAAGTTATGAACAGCATTTCTAAACATGGAATTCATTTTATGTTCGCAGTTCCATTGTTATATCAAAAGATCGCAGAGCATCAAAATATTGACAAATATGATTTATCTTCACTATACTTGTGTATTTCTGGAGGTGAAGCCTTACCACTTACAACACAGGAGAAATTTCAAGCTGCATCAAAATGCATTCTTGTTGAAGGATATGGGCTCTCAGAAAATTCACCTGTTTCGCATGTGAATCCTGCAAATGAAGAATTAAACAATGTGGGAACAATAGGTATTCCTATTCCTAATACTCTATCAATGGTTGTTGATCCTGATACTCATGAAGAAATAACAGAATATGGTAAAGAAGGAGAACTTTGGATTCGTGGTCCTTCAGTCATGTCTGGTTATTGGAACAATAAAGAAGCAACTGATGCAGTTTTAGTTAAAGGTTGGTTAAGAACAGGTGATGTTGTTACTATGGATGAAAAGGGATACTTCAAAATAGTTGATAGACTTAAAGACATGATTATAGTTTCTGGGTATAAGGTTTGGCCTAATGAAGTAGAAGATGTGCTTTATGCTCATCCTGATATCAATATGGCTGGAGTAGTTCAAGTTAAAGAAGAAACTGGTGAAAAAGTCAAAGCATTTTTAGTTGCTGAACCAGGAAGTAAACAATTAACTTATGATGAAATTAAAAAATACTGTAAAGAAAGAATGGCTCCTTATAAGGTTCCGTCAATAATCGAATACAGAGATGAATTACCAAGAACAACAGTAGGTAAAGTGTCTAGAAAAGAACTACGTGCAGAAATACCTCAAACTTCTCCTCCAGACATAAAAAAAGAAGAGGTAAAAACTAAATAAAACTAGTCGAAGTGAGATAATATCCTCTTTTTGTCCTCTTTTTCTAAATCATCTAATCCTTTTAAAGTATCCTTGTTCAAAGCTTTCCAAAATATGCATTTTTCATGGTGCCAACGATAATTTAGGTGGTCTTCATAATAATATGGTTCCCCAGCTCTCACAGTATCTTTTTCAATCTTTATACCACATGTTTTACATGTGGCTCTACTGCTTTTTGCATACTCAATTTTCCATGAATCTTCATGATCATATGATGTTAATTTTGCTGATTGATCTTCTTTAAGTTGATTTATTATTTCCACAGGATCTTTGTTTTTTAGTTGTTTATCTGTAATTTTAAGATAGAATATATCAAACTTACTCAGTTCAAAAGCTAAATTTGCAGGTTTTCCAGGTTTAAGTTCTTTATGAATTCTGACTTTTGGTGGAAATTGATTATTCTTGAGCATATATGTAGCACAAGCTTCTGACATTAAAGAACTCAATCCTCTCTTGTCAAATGTTGAAAATTTATTTCCTTGGACTAAGCCATACGAAGTCTGTGTAACAGTCCTATCTATGTCTTCAATGTATTCTCTTTCCTTAATGATAACAAATGATCCATCAGGAATTTCATCTACTATTTTTGAAATTTCGAATGTTTTAGGATCAATATAAAAACCCCATTCGTCATCTGATTCAAGTGTCATTTTCATTTTTTATACTTCCCTAAATTATACATAAATCACAATTATCTAGATAAAATAGTATATAAATTTAGCAGATATGATTTAGAAGGCAGAATTTCAGGAGTTTTTACCCTCCAGGAGTCCCATGAGTAAAAGCATCATCCCACATTGCATTCCAGATGTCTTCTTCAATTAGAGTTTCTTTTTCAACAATAGTTTTATGGATCCATCTAAGCAATTCATGATGTCGTAATTCATCCTCATATATCTCTTTGATTATTATCCTTTCTCTTTTATCTAATGGTCTTTCTAGAAGCTCTTTATATTTCTTAATAGCAGTTGCTTCCAATTTAAGATGTTCTTGAAGATTTTCTGCTAACTCATCAGTAATTTTTTCCTCTATTCCAGGAGTTGGTTTTTCTAATCGAGCAACTAAAGCATTTAGCATGTTCTCATGTTTTTCAGAATCATTAATAACTGCTAGAAGCATCTCTCGAACTAGGATATTTTTTATACCTTTTACTGCTTGGTATGCTGTTGAAACAATTCTTTTTTCTATCTCAATTTGTTCCTTGAAAAATTCTAATTTTTCTTCTTTACTCATTAAACAACACCTTAAACTTCAAGAAGGTTATTTTTGAAGTAATTTCTTTGATACATATATAAAGATTTACAACTTACTTTTCTTAAGTAATAAAAAGAGGGAAAGCTCTTTATTGAGGACTCAAAAAGGAAAATGAATAGAAACCTATGTTTTAACTGTTTTCCTTTCTAATCTGTAGTGTTGGAATTTGTTTACTAAAAACAGGATAACTACTATGACAATAAGAGTTGCTAAAAGTACTCCTAGAAATGCTAGAATTCCAATAATAACACCAGAGAACAAACCATATTTTGCACCGTAAAAGATGATCCATTGGTATAGTTGTGAAATTAGGAACATAATATATCCTAGAAATAAAACTGATGCAACAACATATGCTAATACAATTAAGGTTCCAGCACCAGCTGCTAATGGATATTGCCAACCAGCAAAAGTTGGTTCTTCTTCCATTTCATTTTCCATAAATGCATTTCAATCTTCCTAAATTTAAAAGTTTCTCCCAAAAGTTAATTATCAAGAAAATTCTAAAATATAAAAAACAA
>JBHLQZ010000126.1:0-5304 GCA_048883065.1 Candidatus Thorarchaeota archaeon
CACAGAATCACTATATGTACTTACTCGTATGAATAGTGATCTAAAGAAATCAAAACTTAGTATTATCGGTATAACAAACGATGTTAACTTCAAAGAAACCTTAGATCCACGTATTCGAAGTAGTTTGAGTGAAGAGGAAATTGTTTTTTCTCCTTATACAGCAGAACAGCTTAATGATATTCTCACTCAAAGAGCTAATGTTGCATTTCAAAAAGGAATACTTGAATTTGGTGTAATTAATTTGTGTGCTGCAGTTGGAGCACAACAACATGGTGATGCAAGAAGATCGCTTGATTTATTACGTGTTGCTTCTGAACTAGCTGAAAGAAACAATGACGAGAAAGTTACTGAAATTCATGTTCGAAAAGCACAACAAGTTATCGAAAGAAATACAGTGATAGAAGTTTTATCATCTCTCCCCATACAAACAAAAGCAGTTTTACAATCTATATTCATAGGTGAAGGTAGATCAGAGGAGATAACTACTGGAGATGTATGTGAGATATATTCAAAGATATGCAAACTTGTAAAATTAGATAAATTAACTGATAGAAGAGTTGGTGATTTGATTAACGAACTAGACATGCTTGGTATAGTGACAGCTCAGGTAATCAGTAAGGGGAGATATGGGCGCTCAAAAAGAATTCATCTAACTGTACCTCATAAACAAGTAAGAGAAGTATTAGAAAATGATTTTAGATTATCCAAAATCTTTGACATGGATGAGATATAATACAATATTTTTAGAGGGGAAAGATTTTTCTTTTCTTTTGAATAATCTAGCTGAATATTAATGAATGATTTATATATAGAATGTAAATATATAATTTCTGGCTCTAAATGTGAAAAATTAATTAAGAATGGAGCTATTTTGATAGAAGATAATAAAATTCTAGAAGTTGATAAAGCTTCAAACGTTAAAAAACTTCTTGCTGGACATGATAAATTAAACCGTACTAATCACACTGCAATTCCTTCACTAATTAACGCACATACACATCTTCCTGAAACACTACTTAGAGGAATATGTGACAGTGAAAAGCTTGTAAATTGGTTATATGATTATATATGGCCTTTTGAAATGAAAATGACAAAAGAAGATGCATATTATGGTGCTTTGTTAGGATGTCTAGAACTAATTGAATCAGGAATAGCTGGAATAATTGATCAATATTTCTATGCAGAATCCATTGAACATGCTATTAAAGAATCAGGGATTAGGGCACTTTTGTGCCCATCCATTTTTGATAATACGCCTGAATCAGGTAGTCTTGATAACACTTGGAAACATGTATCAAATTTATTAAATAAAAAAGGTTCATCCAAAGAAAATATTGTTAAATATGGAATTGGACCACATGCTCCTTATACTGTACCCAAGGAGTATTTATACAAAATATTAGAATTATCCTCAAAATTTTCGCTGCCAATACATATACATCTAAGTGAAACTAAACAAGAAACTGAAGAGAACAAAGAGAAATTTGGTATGTCTCCTATTGAGTATATTCATGATTTAGGTTTAACTAAAGAAAAGATATTAGGCGCACATTGTGTTCACACAGATGAAAAAGATTGGGAAATAATGAAAACAACAGATTTTACAGTTTTGCATAATCCTCAATCTAATCTTAAAATGACTAGTGGAATTGCACCTATTTATAAGTATATTGAGCAAGGAATCAAAGTAGCAGTAGGTACAGATGGTAATGCTTCAAATAATGATTTAGGTATGATTGAAGAGCTTTCGACCACAGCTATGCTACAAAAATATCTTTCTAATGATGCAAAAGTCATGCAAAATGCGTCCGTTCTATATTTAGGAACAATAAGTGGACTGAAAACAATTGGCATAGAATCTAATGGAATTTCAAAAGGATCTGTGGCAGATATAACTCTTTTAGGCTTAGATAAAAGTCACTCATGGCCTCAAAACGATCCACTTTCAAATGTAATATATTCATCCTCAAGCTCTGATGTTACTGATTTGATTGTAAATGGTGAAATTGTATATTTAGATAAACAACATCAAACTTTAGATAAAGAAAAGATAATTGAAAAATGTTCATCAATTTCATCTAAGATATTTACTGAAATGAAAAAATAAAAAAGCAGCTATTAAATTATAATATGGCAATGAAGAATCTAGCCCTTCACTGAAATAGATGTTGAGGATCTTGAGTTCTGAGCCATTTTTTAAAATAAAATAAATTTCTTCACTACGTTTTCTTTTTATTTGTTCCAATAACTCAAATTTAATTTATGTGCTTATTTCTCAAAAATACGGAAGTTTTGAACTCTTTTTTATTTTTTTCTTTTGTATCCTAGGAATTCAAATTGCCAAAAAACATAACCTTCCGACGCTGAGCGAAGTTCAGATGCTATCTTTAAAGAAGACTCAACACTAATTTGACCTATGATTGTTGTTTTTGAGGTGGAGTGTTCAGTTTTTTCAATGACGCAATTGAATTTTTGAGCAACAGATAAAACAGCACCTAAATGATGAAGAGGTGTATATATTGAAAAAGAGTAAATTGGTTCATAAATATTCAAATTAGCATTAATAATTGCTTCGTGAATTGTGTTTTTAACTAGTGGAACAATTATCTCATAACGCAAAGAGTCGCTAACAATTTCTTTAATTTCATTAATAATTATAGTTATTTTTCGAATTGGATATCCTTTTAATGGTCCTTTCATTATTGCGTTTCTAAAGCTAATTTTTAACAAATCAAATAATTCTTCGTTTCCTTTATCTAAATCAACTAATAAGCAATTTTCTTTATAGTCAGAATATATGCATTTGATTTCATTTTTTTCAGTTGGTTTGCAAGTTATAGTTATTTGAATCAGATTCAAATCATCTGTTTTTGTAATTGTAATTTCTTTTTCAATTTGTTCTGCTAGATTAACTTCTGGATTCGAAACTTCAACTTTTATACCAGCTTCATCAATTTCACCTACAATAATTTCAAGTTGAAGTTCTCCTATACCATAAATCTTTATTTCTCCTGTATTTTCGTCTGTTGTATAGTTAAAGTTAGGCTTAATTAAGGATAGAATGTCTAACATTTTCTGTAATTTTGGAATGTCTGAAATTCTAGAAGGCTCAATACGTTGCGAAATTACTGATTCTTGAAGATACGGAATATGTTCAAACATAACATTTGGAAAAACCTCTGTTTTTTCTACGAAAGTATCCCCAATTTGAACATTTTTTATACCAATAAGCACAGAAATATTTCCAGCACTAACAGATTCCATAGTCACAAGCGACTGTCCCTTGTAAATACAGACTTGCTGAATTCTTACAGTTTCTCCCGTTCTTCTGTTATAGATAATTGAACCTGACTTTATTGTGCCTGAAAAAATCCTTGAAATTGAAATAATTCCTCTATTATCTTCATATAATAATTTACCAACACACAATATAGTAGGTCCTTTATCATCGCATTTTATGATTGCTTCTTCTGCACTCTTATCAGCATATTGTGTTATGTACTCAAAACGTTTTTTTTGTCCTTCATATGGATCCGGTACGTTTTCGATAATCGCGCTAATTATTGCTTCAATAATTGGAAAATTAGATTTTAGTTGTTCAATATCATTTTCTTCATGAAGTTTAATTATTTCATTGAATTGAGGTAAAATCTTAGAATACTTTGATATAGCCCAACCGTAAAGAGCAGCACCTATAATAACAGTTCCTTCATCAAATTTAACCTTCCATTCTTTCTTGAACTTCTCAGGCGCATATTGACTTATTAAATCATTTACCATTTGTACAATATTATTTATTCTAGTTTCAATTTCCTCTTTAGGTAATTTCAGCTCATTGATTAATCTATCAACTTTATTTATGAAAAGAATTGGCTTTAAACACTCACCCATTGATTGTCTAATTACAGATTCTGTTTGGGCCATAACTTGCTCTACTGCATCCACTACTATAACTGCTCCATCAACAAGTCTTAGAGCTTGGGAAACCATACCTGAAAAATCAACATGGCCAGGTGTATCAACTAAATTAATTAAATAAGGAGAATCATTATAATTGAAGACGAAAGAGATATTCGCTGTTTTGATTGTGATTCCTCTTCTTTGTTCTTCTTCAAGATAATCTAAAGCACGTGCACTTCCTGCCATAGTTTTTGATATTAAACCACCAGATTGGAGTAAATGATCTGATAATGTGGTCTTACCATGGTCTACATGACTAACTATGCTTACATTACGTATGTTATCCTTTTTCTTCATAGATTCTGAGATTTGATCAATGTATTTACTCATAGATGTACTTGTATTAACAATAGAAGTTTAAAGCTTTATCATGTTTATTAATAGTTAACGTTTTAAATTGAAAATCATAATATAGTACAAACAATTACATAACAGAATCATTATCAATTCTGAGGTAATAACATGTATGAAACTAAGGTTCCAGGAACAAGATATACTGTTGCTCTAGTCAATGTTAAAGGACAATGGATGATTCAGATAAAACTTGATGATGTTGTTGAAGCAGATGTTCTTGTAAAGGATATTAGTGAAAGAGGTATTCGTGAAAATATTAAATCCGTTGTCTCGGAAGTTAATTTATATGTAAATGATTTCATGCTTGATCAACTAACAAAAGAAATCACAGAGCAAGCACAAATATTGTTTAGAGAAGTAGAAGCCACTGTAGTAAGGGAAACTCATAAAACTCACACAGAAATGTCAGCAGTTGAAGAAACAATAATTCAAATTGTAAAAAGAATAGAAGTTATAGAAGAAAGGATACGAAGATTGGAAAACGCCCTTGCTCAACGAGAAACAACTTAATTCTCTTTTTTTGTATAATAATGGTTTAGTTTTTTTATTACTAAAAACGAAATCTTCTTAAAACCCACTAAGTCTTTTGTACAAAAGGTGACGTAATGGCTCAAAGAGCACGAATTAAGTTGATAGGCAATGATCCTCATTCATTACAAAAAATATGTGGTCAGATTCAGAAAATCGCTGAACGAACAGGAGTACGCATAAAAGGACCGATTCCCCTCCCCTCAAAAAGAATTGTCCTTCCTGTAAGAAAGTCTCCTTGTGGAAATGGAACTGCAACTTATGATCATCTGGAAATGAAATTACACAAAAGAATCATTGATATTGACGCAGAAGAAAAAAGTATGAGGCTTCTAATGAGGATTCATGTTCCTGAAGATGTACATATTGAAATAGCCATTGAAAGAAAATAATTTTCTTGAATTATTATCTTCTTTATTACAATAAAGTATTTTCTAGAATTCTAAATTTTAATTTTGTAAT
>JBHLQZ010000127.1:0-5243 GCA_048883065.1 Candidatus Thorarchaeota archaeon
TCTGATCGCATCATCAAATACTCTTGCTCTATTAATAAAACTTAAGCCATAAAATTCATCAATAAATTCCTCCATTTTCGAAAATTCTAACTGTGATTTAGGATGCTTCTTCTTTACTTCTTCAATTAACTTAACAGCTTCTCTATCTTCTAGAATTTTTGGGTATAACTGGCTATATTTTGCCCTTGCATAAAGAGAACCAACTAAAGTAGATTTAACATCTATTTGAATAGAATCAGTTTCTTGATTCATAATTACCAACTTAAAAGATCAGGATTATATAAGAATATTTACAAATTTTAAGTGATAGTTTAAATTGTATCTTAGCTTCATTTAAGCTAGCAATATGAGCGATGTTTGAAATATATTACTTGTATGGGATTTATAGGAGGTTTTTAGCTGTTGCATTTTATGCATTATCCTTCAAGGAAAGAATCTCTCAAGAGTAGTCAACGATATCTCGTTTTTCAAGCAAATTAAGTAATGAATTTAAATCTAATCCATTGTCTTTTGCAGATTACAAATATTTTATTTAGAAGTGAACTATTACCGTTCTTGTTACAATGAAACGTTTCCCTTACTTCAAATCAGCTATGATTAGCATGGGTCTTTTCTCAACTAGTGTAGCTTGGTCTGCTTATTCTGTTTATGTTCCTCTCTTTGCTAGACAGAATCTTATCGCTATAATGGGACAACAACCTATCATCAATACTCTTGTTGGCATAATCATGATCCTTGATAATATTGCAGCACTTTTCATTCAACCTTATATTGGGGAACTAAGTGATAGAACATGGATTCCTAAGTTAGGTAGAAGGATGCCTTTTGTTATAATAGGAATTCCTCTTGCTGCTACTTTCTTTGGTTTAATAGGAACATTTCATGATATAATGTACTTGTTTATTATAGCTATTATTGGTTTTAATGTAAGCATGGCTTTCTATAAAACTCCTGTAATGAGTTTATTGCCAGATCACCTGCCAAAAGAGTATAGAAGTCAAGGTTCAGGTGTATTAAATGTTGCAACTGGAGTAGCAAATCTAACAGGTCTATTGGTTTCTTCTTATTTCTATAAGTATCATACACCTGCTTCAGCTTTCTGGGTTTTGGGAGCAATAATGATTTTCTGTCTTCTATTACTCATTTTCAATGTCAGAGAAAAAAAGGGATCTGATTATGTAAAACATGAAGAGAAGGTTAAGATTCTAAAATCGCTAAAAACCATGTTCTCTGAAACAAATCGAACTGTTATACTTATGTTAGTAGCTATTTTTTTCTTGAATTCAGGTTACTATGTGGGTGAGACATTTCTTAGTAGCTATGTTTCTGTTGTACTTGGTTTTTCTGATTATGCTGCAGCTGTTATGCTTGGAGTTTTTATGGGATTTGTTATTCTTTCTGCAATTCCAGCTGGTTATCTTGGTAGAAGAATTGGACCCGTAAATGCAACTCTTATAGGGATTGGAGGATTTATTATAGGAATTACACCTGTAACATGGATTAGTATAAGAAATTTAGATCTTATGAAGAAATTGCTAACCTTAAACTACCTTGTCTTAAGCTGGGAAGCTGTTCTATACTCACTTATTATTGCTGTAGTAGGTTTCTGTTATATTTTAGCGTCAATAAACGTGATTGTTGTTATTTGGGATTTAGCTCCGCAAAAGAGAGTAGCTACATATACTGGATATTTTTATGTTTTTACTTCTCTCTCAGCTATAATAAGTCCATTCTTTGCGGGTTTAATATTTGATTTAGTTGGTTTTATCCGGAAAGGTACAGGATTAAAGACATTATTTGTTTATGTTTCAGTTGCATTTGTAATAGCTTTATTGTTTGTTACAAGGGTGAAAACTCATCTAGATAAAGAATGGAAGAAAGATTTAGAGAGAAGAGAGATAATAAAAGAAGAAAGAAGAGAGATGAGAAAAAGGACAATGTTGCTTGAAACTTTATTATTTGGGCAGATTTTAAGAATCAGAGCAACAAGGAAATTAAAGAGAATGCAGAAAGAAGAAATTCAAGATCTAAAAAATGACTTTGATAGTATAGAAAACGGTACTAAAGAGGAAAAAGAAAGATTTAAACGAGAAAGGAAAAAACTCCGTAGACTGCATAAGAAAGAGAGAAGAAGATTCAGAAACCAAAATATGGAGGAGGAGCAAGACTAATTTTGTTCTTTAGATTCAAGATATTTACAGACTGAATCATATGCTTCTGTTTCAAGAATTTTGAGATGGGTGCTTTCGTTTTTTTCAGTAAATTCAAAGATGTATTCAAAGACTATTTTATCTATACCAATTCTCATTAAATCTTTCTCATCCATTTTTGAAACATCTTTTTTTGTACTATTAATAATTACAGAAGCTTGATTTATTCTATTTATCTCATATTTTGAGCTTTTAACAAAGAAGCTTTTAAGATATGCAATTCTATACAATATTTCAGTGATTTTAATATTAAAACTAATTCTTCCTTCTGGTACATATCTCTTTGCAGTATAATCCAACCCTAGCTCGTATCCCAATTTATAACCCTTGATTTCTGGCCAAATCAAACCATATTCATTGAAAACTTCAGAATCTAAATTACCGTATTTATCTTCATTCCCATAAAGTTTGGTGTACTTCGGAAGAAGATCAGAAAAATTCTCATTTATAGTGTTCATAAATTCTATTTTGTTTCTTCCAGGTTTAAGTGTTAATCCCCAGCAATAAACGAATTCAGCTCCAACTTCACTTGCTTGTTTGTAAATTGATTTCATATTTTCATCTGTATCGCCAATGAAAGGTAAAGTTGGGTAGAAATAAACCCCAGAATGAACCCCTTCATCTCTTAATATCTTTATAGCATCAAATCTCTCTTGTGTTGTACTGGCTCTTGGTTCAAAGATTTTTTGTGTTTTTTCATCTGCTAGAGTTATTGAAAAACTAGCACTTGCATAACTGTCTTCATTGATTTTCTTCAGAAGATCTATATCTCTTAAAATTAAGTTATTTTTTGTTAAAAATGAAACAGGCATTTTGTAGTCATGAGCAATCTGAAGAAGTCTTCTCGTCATTTTAACTTCTTTTTCAACTGGTTGATAAACATCACAGACTCCACCACCAATGAAGAGTATAGGTTTTCCTGGAGTCTTTGAAGCTGCTAAGTTTTTCAGATTAGGAAAATAATCGATTAGAGTAGAGGTTTTTTCTCTATTTATAGGAAAAAAATTCTGCTTCTTAAGATATTGTTCTAAAAGATAAGGGGTATTTCGTTTTACTTTAACTCTCTCTCCGAAATCATCATGCATATAATACCCTTCTGATTTACCATCGCAGTATTTACAATCATGATAGCAGCCTTGGTAAGGATTTAGATATGCTTCAGACCAAGTAAAAAGTGATGTTTTTGATGATCTAATTATAGTCTTTGCATCATATTCTTCAACTATCATTTTAATACCAAGAAGATTCTATTTTTCTTCTGTTTTTTCAGTATAAGAATATGATGTAACTTAATTTTCTCTTCTCAAAGGTCTTTTTACAAAGCTCACTTGACTTTGCTTAATTATTTGCCTTACAAGAGTTTCAAAAGATTTCACAACATTATTCCCTAATTTAGCAGATGTTTCAATATAGGGCACATCATATCCACTCCACTCGCTAAGTCTTTTAGCATAATCTTCCCCATACTTCGCAGGAATAGTATTATAATCAGAACCTCTTAAATCAGCCTTATTACCAATTAGAACTATTGGTACTTTTTGCATCCTATTGTTTTTATACAATTCAGCAACCCAGTTTGCAAGACTTTCATAAGATTCTGGACGGGAAAGATCAAAAACAAGTAAAGCACCTTTGGTTCCTCTGTAATAAACTTCCCTAACAACATTAAATCTAGGTTGTCCTGCTAAATCCCAAATAACCATTGTTATTTTCATATCATCAATAGTAAGGTAATTTGTAGCAAAATCAGCTCCAAGTGTCATGTTGTAATTAGCTTTGAATGTTTCCCCTAGGTAATTTCTTCTAAGTGATGTTTTCCCTACAGCTCCATCACCAAGCAAACTTATTTTATATTGTTTATCTGTCAGATTTAGCACCAGAAATGTTCCTATTTTAGATTCATACAGTTCTTTTATTATATGTATTTTGGTTAGTTAAAACTTTTAAATCTTGATTCTAAGATGAGAAGTGTCTTTAAACGTTCTAGATTATTTTTGTCGGGAATTATGCTTTTTTCTGATAAAGAAATGTAAGATAATATCATTAATCATAAATTTCCTTAAATTCGTATTCAAGGATATCCATTACAATATCATTCCTATATTCACCAGCAATAAAAGAAGCTTCTCTTCTGATACCTACTTCTTTGAATCCAAGCTTCTTGTAAATATGGATTGCACTTTCCAAGAATTCGTATACATGAAGTTCAATCCTATGAAGATTTAAGATATCAAAACCTATCTTAAGTAAACATGTTACTGCATCTGTTCCAAATCCTTTATTGTGATCTTCAGGATTATAAATTGCCACTCCCATGAAAGCTCCTCTATTGACTTTATTTACTTTTGTTAAAGAGCATACGCCTAGAAAATCATTTGTTTTTTTATTAATAATCGCAAATATGAAACTTTCTCCTTTTTTTCCCTTCTCTGTTATTTCTTTAACCCACTCTTCTCTTTGTAGAGATGAATCTGGGATAAAAACTCCCAAACCAATCCTTGTTTCATAAGTATTCCAATGTTTCATCATTAGAGGAACATCAGTTAATTCGATAGCTCTTAATAATACTTTTTCACCAATAAAAGGTGATTTTTTATGTAGAGTAGAATTCATCAAACATTCAATAAATTGATGCTTAATATGAATTTTTATCAGAGCAAAGATTACATCGCCATATCCCTATAAAAAGATATAATAACTGAAATAAAATGCTTAGCACGTGTCTGAAGGTAGAAAGGTAAATTTAGAAAATAATCTTGTGGAGGGGGATACTTCGATTATTGAAGAATTTTGCTTTGAATATTTTCAGAACTGTGAATTTACTTCTGATTATAAAATTGAAGCAGTATGTCCAGATGGTTTGTTAAAACTTTTTTGTGGATATTTCAAAGGTAAATATGGCATTATTGAAATTGATTTGGTAGGCTTATATCCAGGAGAAATCGAAGAGATTGAGTACTCAGTTATAGCTGTTTTACAGGATAGATTAAGAACGCTTCCTAAGAAGAAAGGACTAGAAAATTTCAACTATGA
>JBHLQZ010000128.1:0-5131 GCA_048883065.1 Candidatus Thorarchaeota archaeon
ATTGACCAAGATAACTGGAAAAATAAATTTCAATGAGGGCATTAAATATCTAGAAAAAGGTGGAATACTAAGCGAGAAAGCTAAAAATCAACGTTATATGGCAATCTATCACTTTTTAACAGGAAGAGTTTATCTTGATACATTTGACCTCTCTTCAGCAATTAAATCATTTGAGACATGTTATTCCTTAGCGCTGTTAAGTGAGTTTCAGTATGTCCTATTATCACAGCTTTATCTTGCAGAAACATATTTACTCCGTTACAAAATATCTCAACTTGATCAAGATTTAACAAACTCTGAGAGATATCTCGCTAATGTAATCTCGATTTGCCATGAACAAGAACTTCCTATTTTAGCTGATGTTCTTTATTTGAGTGGGCAACTACTAGTCACTTTAAATGAGCTTGTGGATGCTGAATTTATTTTTAGTCAATCCAGAGATCTGGCTGAAGAGAATAATAACCTAACTCTTGCTACTAAATGTGAAGAAAGTATTAAGATGATTCAAAATAATAAAGTAGAAAAACCTTCAACAATCATCAATGAAATGACAGATATTATAAACAACTTAGCAAAGAAATCATATATAAAGAAAACAGAACGACTCCCACAAATTTATTTTCTCAATGTTTTTACTAATGAAGGTGCATATGTTTATTCTTATCTTTTTGATAAAAGTCTGCAACTAAATGATGTACTAATTTCTGGATTAGTTTCAGCCATAAGAACAATGTCATCAGAGGTGTTTGCTTCTGGATTAAGGGGAATAGATTTTGAAGGTAAAAAGCTTCTTGTTGAAAATTTTGGAGAATATTGCGGTATATTAGCTTGTGATCGTGATAGTTTTAATGCAAGAACAATTTTGTACGATTTTGTTAAACGTTTTAATAGTAAATTCGAAGATTATGCTCGAAGAGTTAATGAATTAGGAGCAGTAGATGAGATAAGCAAAGAAGCAAATAAAATGGTTTCGACCATTTTTGGAAAATTAATGAAAAGTGTAGTTCCTCCTTGAAAGAGAAAAGCTTTATTATTAGTAGAAAAACTTCTAAACAATGGATTCAAGTACTGAAATTCCCTCTTTTCTAAGAAATTTAGTATGTACCAAATGCTTAAAGCAATATGATCCTGATGAATTGCATAGACTTTGTACTTGTGGTAAAGTTTTGTTTGCTGAATATGATATAGAAAATGCAAAAGAAGAAATATCTAAAACATCTTTTGAAAAAAGGAAACATAATATTTGGCGAATAGCAGAGATGATGCCAGTAAGGGAGGAGAAAAATCGTTTTAGTTTAGGAGAAGGATTTACTCCATTACTCAGATTAAATAATCTAGGAAGAGTCCTAGAACTAAAAAACCTCTTCCTAAAAAATGAAGGAGAGAATCCAACTGGATCATTTAAGTCCAGAGGACTCTGTGCAGCTGTTTCAAGAGCGTATGAATTAGGAGTAAGAGAATTTTGTATACCAACTGCAGGAAATGCAGGTGCAGCTTTAGCAGCTTATGCAGCAAAAACAAATACTCAAGCTCATGTTTTCATGCCTAAAGATACACCTCCTCTCATAATTAATGAGATAAATGCTTTTGGAGCTAAATATCATTTAATAGATGGTCTCATTACTGATGCGGGAAAAGAAGCTAGAAAAGCAGCAGAAAAACATGGGTATTTTGATGTTTCAACTTTAAAGGAACCTTATAGAGTTGAAGGTAAAAAGACAATGGGCTATGAAATAGCAGAACAAATGAATTGGTCATTACCTGATGTAATCATATACCCAACAGGAGGGGGAACAGGAATAATTGGAATGTGGAAAGCTTTCGATGAAATGGAGAAACTAGGAATGATAGGAAATGAAAGACCAAGAATGATATCAGTACAATCCTCAGGATGTGCACCTATTGTCAAAGCATTTCATGAAGGAAAGAAATATGCAGAATTTTGGGATAATGCTGAAACAATAGCTGCAGGTTTAAGAGTACCAGCTGCAATTGCAGATTATTTAATCTTAGAAACAATAAATGATTCAAAAGGTTCTGCTATAGAAGTAGATGATTTAACTATTAAAATTTCAATGGCACAAGTAGCAAAGGAAGAGGGAATAATGCTTGCACCTGAAGCAGCAGCTACAGTCGCAGCTCTGAATCCTTTAATCGAAAATAAAGAAATTAGTAAAGATGAAAAGATAATTGTGTTTGGAACAGGTTCAGGTCTAACAACACCTGAAGAATGGGAAATCAAAGCGATGGTAGATTACATAAAATAGATTTTCAATTATACATCATTTCTGTTTCTTCTTCTTAATGCTAAAAATATTATTGATATCAAACTAATCATAAATAGAAAAGAACTTCTATCTGCTCCTACTCTTTTTGGATAAATATCTACTGATTCAGCATCTCCGTTAATTAAATAATCGCCTTTACCAGTGTAATCAGAATAATAATTTCCAGTTTTACTCTCTTCATCATACCAAGTATTTTGATGACCATCATCATATGCTTGACTTGTTATGTTACCAAATAATTCTCCATCAATATCGTATGTTTCAACAAATGCATTATTAATGAAAATGTTATGATGAACTAGATTATAATAAGATAAACCACCGACTAAAGCTACACCAAATTCCGTACAGTTAGTTAATTCATTGTATGTTATATTATTAGAATAAGAAAGATGAATATTGATCCCTTGATCATAACAATTACTTATTCTATTTCCTTTAATTGTGATGAATTTTGCTAAAATAAGACGAATTCCTTGTGAAGAATTATAACAGGTGTTATTGATTACAGAACAGCCCCTTGTTTCTACAACTATTCCTATACTTGTATTTGTTTTTCCTAAACATGTGTTATTAATAATCTTGGAAGTGTAAGGGGTAACTTCTCTAATATAAATTCCAAAATAATCTTGAACGATGTAACAGTTTCTGATTATAAAATGTGCCGTTGTTCCTGTTATATATATCCCATATGAAAGAGCACCAGTAGATTCGATGTTATAATTCTCAATTATGTAAGGATCATCTAAAGATCCATCTCCAGGACACCCTAAAGTTTCAAAATCTGAATTTGAATCTATTTCAATAGGTACATGATCTGTTAAAATTAAAGTTTTATTTGTAAAGATAGTGTCAACACTTTTTGTGTAATTGTGCTGATTAGATAAAAGAAAAGCAAATAATACTATTAATGAAGAAATTATTACCTTTCTATTCATTTGTTGTTCTTCTCTTTACCTTTAAAGTATTCCAAATTCTCTCTCGCACACTTATAAAAATAATTGATTAAAAAAAGAAAAATGATAATTAGAAGAATCACACATTTGGAAGTATCTCTTCTTTGAATATCTTCATTTGTTCTAACTCTTTCTGATAAGGAAACATTATAATAAAGTGATCAAGATTAAGAATCTTGTATTTTTTAAGTTTCTCAATTAACTCCTCTTTAGTTCCTACTAAAGCTCTTTCCATCCCTTTCTCGATCTCTTCTACAGGTACTTTCCTCTCATCTGCACTTTTTTTTATTGCTTTCTTCTTAGCTTCTTCATCAGGAAAAATATCAATCCAAGCACCATAAGATTTCTTGATTTTTGATGGATCTCTGCCTTCTTCTCTAACAATATTGTCAAATTCTTCAAATTTTTCTTTTAGCTCTTTTGGTGGGATTGCCCACACATAATTTACTCCTTCTGCATATTTAGCTGCTAATCTTGTCATTTTTGGTTTTCCTGAACCTAATCCAATCCAAATTGTTGGATGAGGTTTTTGATATGGTTTAGGCGCTGCTACTGCTTCTTTAATTTGATAATATTCTCCTTCAAAATTTGTTCTTTCTTCTGTCCATAATCTCATATAAATCTGTAGAGATTCTTCTAATTGTTTAATTCTAACTCCCGGAGGTGGGAAATCAATGCCATAAGCGTTGTATTCTAATTCTTTCCATCCAGCTCCTATACCAAATTCAATTCTGCCTTTAGAAAAATGATCTAAGCAAGCAATTTGCTTCGCTAATACTGCTGGATATCTGTATGAATTACTTAAAACCAGTGACCCTATTCTTAGTTTTTCAGTATATGATACTGCAGCTGTCATTGCCATAATGCATTCGAATGAATTTTGTTCAATAGAATCAGCTCGCAACATAAAGTGATCTGAAAACCATGCGTGAGTGAAATTTATTTCCTCAGCATATTGTACTATCTTTTCTATTTCTTCAAAAGTAAAACCAAATTGAGGTTCTATTTGAACTCCATAAGATTTCATAAAACTACTTTTTATTAGGAATTTATAAACATTAGTTGTTTTAATCCAGAAAAAGGAATAAATAAATATAAGTTTTCTAGAACTATTAACTAATGCTAATAATTGAATTCTTCGATAACATCGACAAAGAAGATTTTTTCTGGGGATCAATAACCTTTATTTTAATCTTTGTTACTGGTTTTGTTATAGGTTTTGTAGTTAATCTGCTTTGGATAATCATTGTAGCAGCTGTAGCTGCTGGTCTTTTTGTTATATGGTGTTTCCTTTGGATATTTGCTAATTGGCATGAATGGAGGAAAGAAAAGGAAATACTTGTGGAGTTACCTAGTTTTCCTGAAAAAACTTTCTGCGATATGTGCTCAAAGGAATTGGAAGGGGGAGAAAGAAAAACTGATGGAGAATTCTTAACAATAATATGTCCACATTGTAACGCTGAAAACATAGTTTCAAGTGAACAAAAAATACAAGAAGTTGAAAAAACACTTGAAGAGGAATCAGAAAATTAATCCTTTTCTAAAGATTAGTTTTTTATAATAGAATAAGTTCTTTTTTAATTGAGAACAGTTGGTCAATACAGAGGGATTGATTGGTTTTATATTTCAAGCTGGAATAGTGTTATTGATTATTGTACTATATTCTGTGAGAAAAGCTTCAAAAAGAAAGAGAAGAAATCAAATGAGACAACATGCTCAGCAGTATCAATATACTGCTCAAGCAACTCCACAAAGAACTCAAACTAGAGTATCGAGAGATTTAGATAGGATAATAAAAGAACTTAACATTACAAATCATAAGAATTTTGAGAGAAGAGAAAATGGTTTTAACTATTATGTACCTGAAAATCATCAATTTTCTTTATT
>JBHLQZ010000129.1:0-5129 GCA_048883065.1 Candidatus Thorarchaeota archaeon
TTATTTCACTAAATACACCTTGTTTAAGATATATTTCAAAAACCATTTATATCAACTCATCAATTATTTTAACTAACAATGCGACCTTTACCAATTTCTTTACGGTATTTGATAATATGACTCTGAATTATTATGATGGAAACATGACATTTTCACAGTTAGTTACAGAATATGAAAATCAAGTTGCTAAAATGAAATTATCAAGTTTTTATATTAAGAGATTAATAAGAAATCAAAATTCTGATGGATTTACTATTCAAATAAATGAAACACAAGCTGATATCAATTTATATTTAATTACCTTAGTGGATGAATGGAATATAACTCAATCATTTTTCTATGAAGCTACAATTGAAATAAAATACTTGATTGAAAGAAAACAAGCTCAATTTGAAGGATACATTTTAGTAGGTTTGGGTGTTGGAATAATCCTTATTGATCAACTTGTTCTTGCAAAAAGAGATGATAGAATTTTAAAGAAGATTCAAAATGGAACTAACTGATTAATCTTGAAGTCAGTTCAATCAAATCACTATTTTGATTTAACTCACTCATTGTAACATTATTAAGTGAAATTACTTCATCTACAAATGCGACTCTTCTGTAAGTTCGAGCATAGATAATTCTCAAATCAGGAATTCGACTAATAACAGGAAGAGGATTTTTACCAATTGTTCTTTCTAAATCACTTATCAAATATACTACTTTCTCTCTAGAAACACTTTTTGAGAATTGTTTAAGAGCTAAGGAGAGAGCTTCCTCAAGATTTGTTTTTCCTCCACTTTCAATATTTAAAATCAGCTCCACGATTGATTCAGGATGGATTGTTTCATTCATTTCTTTCAGTATATGAGCAGAAGAATCAAAATCGATAATTGCAAAATTATCTTTTTTTACTGAAAGAGATAGAACTGATGCCATTAATACGATTTGATGGATTAGTTGTAGAATACTCAGACTTTTATCAATGCAAATAACCAAGCTTCTTTTCTTTTTTGATGGTTCTTTGACAACTATATCGCGGTAATCAGGAATAGTTTTTCCATTACTAAGCATCTTTTCTAATGTCATCTCTATTTCCCAAGAATCCCCCGGTTCATAATTAACATACCTAGAAACTGAAGCTGAAATACCCCTTCTATAAATTATCTTAGCTTGTTCTGTAATAAAAGGTATTAATTTATCAAGCATTTTTTTTCTAATCTGAAAGTCTAAATGCTTTTTGGTTCGAGAATACAAAAGAGTTAATTCCTCTCCTTGAAGTTGATCTAGAATTAGATCAGTTAACTCCATTTTGTTTAGCATTCGAGCAACAATAATTGGATAATTGGTTGCTATTAAACGAAGACCTTCAAGATTGTTCTCTTCAGCTGCTTGTTCAGCAAGTTCTAATATTCTTGTCATGTCTTCTTGTTTTTTACCTAATTCTAAATGAATCTCATTAATAAGCAACCTACTTGTTTCTTGAATTGGGATAGAAGGGAACGGTTCATCCCTTACAATTGTAGATGTAAGGTCACCTAGTATTCTTTTTTTCGTAAAATCCTATCGTCTTCGTAATTAGAAAGAATTTTGGATACAATTTCTTCTAGTATTTCTAATTCTGTCTTCTTGCTTGTAGTTTTACATCGTATTTTTCTTAAATGAACAGCAACCACTTTATCCAGTAATGATTCTTCTTCTATATTCTCTTCAGATTTATATAACTCAACCAACTGGATAGCTCCTCTAACAGTCGAACTCAATTCTAACTCGGGATGATTTAATGTTGCTTGAACAATCTCACAAGAGATTTTAATTAAGAGTTCATCTTCACTTTTTGTTCTAAGTTTTACTATTTCTATCATCTCATCTAAGTTTTGATGAGAAACATGAATCCATATGCACCTATCATAAAAAGCCATAGGTAGGGGATTAGTTGCTACTGTATCTTGAGGATTGTAAGTGAAAATAGATATAAATCCTGATTTTGCTTGAATTTCACCAAGTTGAGGAATAGTAATGAGTTTTTCATCTAAAGCTGTTAGCACAGCATTAATTGTTTCTGAAGGAGCTCTATTTACTTCATTGTAAAAGAAAATTCCTCCATTTTCCATTGCATCAGTTAAAGGTCCAGGAATGAAAGTCTCTCTAGAAAATCCTTTCTCGATTACTAAGGGTGGGTTGTACCATCCTTTCAATTTAATAGAAGTAAGACTATCATCCCCATCAACTCTGACAAATAGTCTATCAAGACTACTAGCTAGAGCTTTTGCCATTTCTGTCTTACCAGTTCCTACAGGTCCTTCTATAATAATAGGTAATCCTTTCTCAACTGCTCTAGCCAATAATCTAAGCTCTGTTTTTCTTCCAACAATTAGCTTAAACATATTTTCTAGAACATCTTTGGGAACTTTTTCTTTTTCTAACATCAATAAGTGTAAACAAAGAGAAATTAAAACTCTTGTTGTTTGAATTATGAAAAAAAGGAAAGAAAAAAGATTATTTGGCAGGTTCTGCTTCAATTTCCTTAAGTATGAATTTCTCAGGTTTAACAAAGAGAACAATTATAAGCCCAACAAGCATAATTGCACCAACCACTCCAATTGCTATTGCATAAGCTACATTAAGTGTAACAACAGCTGGATATAGAGCAATTATTGCTCCCCATATAATAGGTCCAATAGAGGCTGATACTTTACCACTTAGTTTGGAGAAACCAAAATATTCACCGAATTTTTCTTTTGGAGCAAGTTCAATAATCATGTATCTTTGAGCTACCCAAGTTCCGCCCATTGCAGGACCCGCTAATAAACCCATAATAAGTACTAGTGTGAATTCGAATGACCAACCACCATCCCCACCTAAGAATGTTGGATAACCTTCTATTGGTGTCAAGATTGTCGAAGCTATTATAGCAATAATTAAAGCTAATCCCCACAAAGCACAAACTGCGATGAATGCTATTTTTGCACCTTTCCTATCTGCAAGCATCCCTATAAAATAGGTAAAAATTACTGCAGACAAAGTAGCGATTATTATGAAATAATTGGCAAATGTATAGTCCATTTTCATTCCATCAACGACTATTAGAATCATCTTTATAACAACAATATTTGCAACTTCAACGATTAGGAAGTAACCAATTACAAACTTGAATAGTTCTTTGTGCTGTCGTATCTCTTTGAAAGTTTTACCTAATTGTTTGAAAGAATTTCTAATTAATCTTCCAACGTTTGTTATTTTACTCTTTTTCTTTCTTTCTTTTACCCATATGAATGGTATGGCAAAGACCAAGAAAATACCCATGGCAATAACAAAAGTTTCCCAATGTCCTAAGTATCCAAGTTCAATGGTACCTTCTAGTGGGTCACTATTTGGAGATCCCCAATCTAATCCCCAACTAGAGCTAAGAACTAACATTACTGCAATGCCTATTATAGTTCCAAAATATCCAAATGCTACACCAAATCCACCTACTTTCCCAGCATCTTTTGGAGAAGCAATAAAAGGTAGCATTGGATCATAGAATCCTAAACTCCACTGATAAGCCATATTAGCTATGACATAGAGAAGCAAAACTAACCACAAACTATGAGTAATACCTATTAAACTCGCAAAAATTAAGATTATCCCTGTAAGAACAAGAACAAAAGGCTTTCTTCTTCCCGATGTATCGCTTAATGCACCGACTATTGGCATTCCTATTGCTATGACTAACTGCATTACTAATACTACAGTATCATATAGTATCTCTGCTTGATGGTATTGCATTCCTTCATTTTGACCTATAATCAAAATATAATGATTTATTATTAGAGAAACAATAACCATTGAATAGACTGTGTTAGCAAGATCATAGAGTGACCATTTTAAAACATTCCATTTAGAGGTTTTTGTTTCTAATTCCACTTCTTCTTCAAAAACATCAGACATAAGGGAAAAAAGAAGTAGTTATTTAAAAATGATTCCTAAAAAAGTTATTTTAGTTTAGAATTTCCAATAATCTTTCAAAGCTCGTTTAACCTGACCAAGCATACTATTTGTGTGACTCGTGATATTCGTTTCTTGAAATTTGTCAACAATTTTTGGTTTATATCCTAATATACCTTTAAAGAATTTTTTACTCACTTCTTTTAAATCTTCCATTTTATATCCGCCTTCTAATGTGCAGCTGATTTTCCCATTACATAGTTCATTAGCTAAATCTCTAATTATATATCCAGCTGCAAAGAAAGCGTTGTTGTTTAAGCTCAAAACTCCAACAGGATCTCCTCCTAATGCGTCAAAACCAACAGATACGAGAATAATCTCTGGTTGATATTGATGAATTATATTTGAAGCGAAATTCAAGGCATATAACCAATCTATTGTTTCTGTTCCAGGTAGAAGCGGTATATTTACATTATATCCCATCCCATCAGCAATTCCTATCTCTGTTGGGTATCCTGTTCCTGGATAGGAATACATTGGATGTGCATGTATTGAGATATAAAGAACCTCACTCCTATGATAAAAAATATGTGAAGTTCCATTGCCAAAATGATGATCAATATCTAGTATGACAATCCTTCTATAACCTTTCTTTGAGATCAGCCATTCTGCAGCGATTGAAATATTATTAAAAAAGCAAAATCCGCCAGCTGAATTTACTTCTGCGTGGTGACCTGGTGGTCTCACAGCTGCAAAACTTGTTTTTGAATGATTTTCATCTACTAATTTTACTGCTAGCTTTGTTGCTCCTGCTGCTAATTTTGCGACACTGAAGGTGTGCTCATTCAAAGTAGTATCCAAGGTGATTATCCCCCCTCCAGCTCTAGATATTGATTCAATTTTTGCAATATGATCAGGGACATGTACAGATAATAAATCGTCTAATTCAATCTGTTGTGGTTCAGTAATATCTATCTTTTCTTCATATTCTCCCATTAATTCCTTAGCTGCTTTAATGATCCAATCTAGTCTTTCAGGTGATTCAGGATGAGCTCTATCCATTACATGTTTTTTGAATTCATCTGAATAAACTAAAGTTAAATCATTCATCCATAAGTAGATTCCATTTAGCTCAAATAACCTTTTTGTTAATCCTATCTTGGATTATAACTTGAACCTATTCCAAATTTTTTAAATATAGGTGATTTAGGGTTTCA
>JBHLQZ010000130.1:0-5125 GCA_048883065.1 Candidatus Thorarchaeota archaeon
CATTGATAAATGTGAAAATTGTTGTTTGAAGGTTTGAGTACCATTTAGTTTCTGAAATAGTAATCCATTCCAAATCTATCCAAAATCTTAAGGAAGTTGTGCCATGAGTATGGGGTTCTCCTGATAGTATGAGTTCATTAGTTCCAGATATTATTTGAACAGAATTTGGTGATCCACTTTCCTCAAAATAAATATTATCACTTTCACCATAAGGTACTACTCTTAAGATTTCATTTTCATTATTTATTATCGTATAATGAATCTCACATGTTTCTCCTACAGTGGCATTGGTTGGTAGATTCACACTGCTTACCTCGATCTCAGGCATGACAATTACATCTAAAGGATCACTTGATCCAAGAATTTGAACTTCAGGTTCATCAATCGTTCTATAGGAAAAAGTAAATGAGAATTTCTTATATAAGTAAGTTTCTGGATTGAATCTTATTTTATCACTATGTGATTCTCCCTCTGTTAGTATTAACTCAAAAGAATCAATAAAAGTATTTATTGAACCAGTAGTTCCTGAAGTCTCAATATTCGAAATTGTAACATTTGTAACCGTTGAACCTCCAACATTTGTAATAATGTAATCTACTTCATTGATAATATTACGAGTCAAATAAGATGGATTTATAGGGAAGTACATTCTCACACTTCCTGTTGGGAGAACTGTTAGATTAAATGAAATATAATTTACATAAAAATCTGTGGAAGTACTGTTTGCAAGAGCTATAACGCTATAATTACCCTCAGGTTGGCTATTAAAAGTAGACCAAACCACTGTTTCATTAAAAATCTCCGTAGTATTAACAATTAGTTCTCTCTCATAAACAAGATCATGAGATGGATTTGTTATATTGTATTGTATTGTCGCATCTGGAATAAACGATCCATTATCATATGCGAACTGAAAATAAATGAGAAGATTATCCACCCCTCTTACAATTTCTGATGAATTTAAGCTTGTAGAGAAACTTGCATTAAAGGAATTCGAATAATAGAAATTTTTATTATTATTTTGATTTGCAATCGTTGAAAAAGACTCAGAAGACTCTGTTATAACTAAACTAAGCAGTAAGAAAATCAAAATTCCTATTGACCTAATATTCAATAGTCTTCTAAACATTTCAGCACTTCTATTCTTTTCTATTCAAAATAGCTTTAAAATTGCAATCTAATAAGTTTACCGAGAAAGGCTTATATCATTAAAATTCATAAATCTTTAAATTTCAATAAAAATTATTTGGACGACGCGATAATACCCCTGATTTTGTTTGGAAGCCGTCTAGGACCTTCCTAGTAACATTCATCTATGCGCTTTACCCGGTTCATATGAACCCTATTTAAGCTTGCTCCAAGATGATTGACCGTTTCAACGTATCCTATATCTTCCTCAGCAAATTATCTCAACAATGTCACCATTGTCTTCATCGCATCATAGTCAACAAATATAGGTCGTTCCGTTTCTGTTCCAAGAGCCATGCTCTCACATGGTGGACTTGCGTCCACATCTTTTTGCGGAGTCAGGAGGTTCCTCAGTGTAAACCGTAGTTACTCTATCGCCTCGTCCAATTATACATGTCTTTTTGATATGATAAACATAACTATCATAGTGAGATACAAAAAAAATCAGAACATTAAGAATCTAATTTACATCGAAAAATATAAAGACATCACATAAACAGTCATTGTAGGACCAGTAGTTCAGTGGATAGAATGGCTGCCTGCGGAGCAGTTGGTCGCAGGTTCAAATCCTGCCTGGTCCGCCATTTGATTTTAACCATTATTTTTCTCCTATATATCCTTCCCCAAACCATTTGTGAATTATTTCATCTATATTCTGTTCGACTTCAGCTGAAATATCTCCATAAAATTGTTGAGGAATTTCAGTTTTATTCAATTCAGTAACTGACTCATGTAAAGCTCTTCTTTGGTGAAATGTGTCCTTTTTGGTTATCATTACAATTCCTGTCTCTTTTTCTCCAAATTCAGCTAGAATTTTTATTTCTTGTCCGTAATCAATTTTCATTACTTTACCAATTTCTCCTGTAAAAACCTCAGTAATTATGTCCTTTGCAGCTCTAACCATACCACCAAAAAGAAGTAAATCATCAAATATTTTCTCTGTTTTAACATATCGTTTTATTGGTATCCCTGATCTGTGTAATACAATGAGTTGGTTAGGAAATGTTATTTCCCTTTCTCTCCCAATAAGTGTTGTATAGCGAACTAAATTTGCTAATTCTTTAATTGATTCCTGAATCTCAATTACCAATCCTCTTCTGAGACTTTCATTACTAATTTCAGTTATTTTTTTGTGACGATCTTCAATCCTATCTATGAGGTTCTTGAATCTCTCATCTTGTTTTGTTTCATAGATAAATATCTTTAGATCTTCAATTAAATTCCAACTCTCATCTAAACTATCTTCTTCAGTTTTTGAAACAAAATTATACATCATTATCTGTAGACTATCAATCAAGATTTTTGCTCCTAAATAATCCATTCTTTTTTTTCCAGCAGCAAGTAATGCTTGAGAAAGAAATCTCTTAGCTTTTGAAAGATTCAGATTTTGTGATTCTTTTTTTCCATAAAAATACAATATATGAGGATTTTCGTTTATTTCTTCATTTGTTTTATTTTGTACTATCTCCCCCATTATGGTGTTGAACTCCTCCCAATTTTTTTGTTCCAAATAAAGTTCTGCTAATGCATACTCAATGTGTTCATCTCTAGCACTTATTTCTGTGAGTATTTCTCTTGCTTCTAGAAATTCTTTTGTTGCTCTTTTGAACTCTTTTTTTTGTGAATATATTTCCCCCAAGGTTGAGTGGATTGTAGCTAAAGATCTTCTGTCCTCCCATTTTTCATATAGAGAAACAACACTTAATAATCTGCTTTCAGCTAAATCTAATTCCCCTTCTATTCGTTCTACATCAGCTAAATTAGATAATACAATGATTTCACCACGTTTATCTCCTAATTTTTCAAATATAAATTTTGATTCGTTAAATTTTTCTTTTGCAGAATCCCACTGTCCTAAATATTTTTCAAGAATTCCAGACATCATGAATAGATTTGCTATATGAATTCTATCTCCATAAATTGTTGCTCGCTGTAAAGCTTTAGTGCATCTTTTAATCGACTGCGTAACATTTTCAACAGTTCTGTGGATCCAAAGATCTACATAAACACCTCTTAGATATGTATCAAAGAAGATGTTTTTTCGGTTGCTCCCCAAGGCATTTTTTATTTCATTGTAGAAGTCTTTGAAGAAATCTTGAGTTTTTTTAGTATCGCCCTCTCTTTCTAATATTCTTACTAATCCAATTTTCGCTTCAAGTAAAAGAAGCGGGTCTCTATGCTTAGTTAATCCCTCAAAAATAGCCTCTGATGTTTTAAAATCTCCTTTCCTAAATAGGGAGTAACCAAACCAGTATAATAGGTAATCAGATTTATTATACTTCTCTAGCTCAATTTCGAGTTTGTCATAATATGCTAAATTAAAAAGAATCTTTCCTAAAACAAAAATCAAAATATCAGAAGGTGAACGTACTTTCTCGATAATTTTTAAAATAACTTCTAATTGGATAGTGAGTGTTTTATCCTGATGTTGTAAAGCTTCTGTAGAAAAAAATTCTCTCTCCTCTTTAGTCATAAAATCTAAGTAATGTCGAATTTCAGGAAAAAATATATTTTCAGTCATTTTACAGCTCCGAATGTTTCAATTTGTAAAATGGACTGTTTTGTTTTAATGGAATTTGTAGAAATGCTTCAGCATGCTTAACTGATGCTTGTGTTCCTCTCATAAGAGTTCTGTTTTTATGAAATCTGATATAGAAATCCTCTCCTCCTTTAGCTAACTGTGATTTATAACATTTAATAGCTTCTTCCTTTATTGAATAATAATCTGATATGTCAACTAAAATATGTGGATCAGGTATTAATATTGTGGCTTCAGTTGAATAAAGCTTTGAAACTAAGTGTGGATTATTATGTTGAGTTTCTCGCGCTGCCCATTCTATACTTTCTTTGACAATTTTAAACGTCGTTCGATGGTCTATATGATTATCAGTTTTCAAATGTGTTACTACGATGTCTGGTTTTTTTTCTAATAGAAACAAGATAACTTTCTCTTGAATTTCATTAATGTGTTTCACAACATCAGAGAAATCAAAAATAACTCTATTCTGAACTCCCAGAATTTTAGTTGCATTAATAAATTCTTTTTTTCTTAAATCAGTTGACGTTAAACATAAGCAACTAACATCATTACCAGTACTCGAATATCTGGCAATTGTTCCTCCAGTGCTTAAAGACTCATCATCTGGGTGAGCGAAAATAAATGCGAGTTTCACAAGAGTATAATTGTATCCTTGATATAAAAATAATTCCAAGCATTAATTACTGATTTTCATCTAAATATTCTGCTACATAAATGCCAGTTTTATATCCGTCTCCCATTAGAATAGGTGCATAATCAAACTCACCTTTAACAGTTCCTGCAGCATATAATCCTTTGACATTAGTTGAGTTATCTGGTTTCGTTTTAATGAAACCTTCTTCTTTTAATTCAATATTCAAACTGTTCAAATAGGATAAATCTGGTTTATCCTTTAATTCTATGAAAATCCCATTTACAGAGAGTTCTTTTGTTTCACTTTCTTCTTGATATCTTAATCCTTCTACAGTTTGATTTCCATAAATTTCTATTCCTTTAAGATCAATATCACATTTTACTGTAACATTAGGTGATGCATCCAATTTCTTTTGGAATCTTTTATCACAACCTAAAGTAGTATCTGGACAGAGTACAGTTGTTTTTCTGCAATATTTACGTAAAAATAAAGCCCCTCTTGCTACAAAGTTACCTGTACCAATGATAGCTACTTTTCTCCCTCGAAATAGGGCACCATCACAAACTGCACAGTGAGATACACCTTTATGGACAAATTCATCCTCACCTTTAATAGTGTGCTTAAGCTCAGGAAGTCCTGTTGAAACAATGATTGCTTTAGTCTCTATAGTCTGTTGATCAGTTGTGAGATTAAATCCTTTTTCACTTTTAGAAACAGATTTTACCATCTCATTTGTGATATCTAATATTGGAAAATCACTTTTT
>JBHLQZ010000131.1:0-5106 GCA_048883065.1 Candidatus Thorarchaeota archaeon
AAAATCAGGAACTGAAAATTAAGACAAAGATTCTTATGAATCACGTAAAAGAAGTATCAAATCAAAGAGCTAATGTTTTAGGTCCTATGGTCTGTTTTCTTTTTGCTCTTATTTTTGTGTTAATACCTGTATGGCATCTTGTAGTTCTTGCTGGAATCATCGGAGGTTTATTTCATACAAAAATGAGTAGAGGTGCTCTTACAGGTCTAATTGGTGTTGGTTCTGCATGGATACTCAACATTTTCATAGAATTAATCTCTACTAATGTGTATACACTGATGGATCAAATTGGTGGGATAATACTAGGTAATCTAGGATTTGGATGGCTTTTTATTATCGTAATAATACTATTAGGAATTGCACTAGGAGCTTTAGGTGGAGCAATAGGAAGTGGAATTCATTATTTCATTGAATTAAAGAAAGAATAACAAAGAACTTCCTATTCTTTTTTTGCACAAAAAGCATAAATGATATGGTTTTTTTATATACTTATGGGATTAGATTCGTTAGAAGAAAGAAAATTTAGTATCTCAATGAAAAGACTAAACTGCATAATGGATATTCTATTTTCCAAGATTAGAGAAAGTTCAATTACTAACCGTGATCAACCAATTGAATGGAGTATCAAACACATGTATTCATGTGCTCAACTATCCAAACTACTAGCTCAAAAAAGAGGATTTGATATTGAGATAGCAGGAATTGCAGGAGTTATACATGATTTAGCAATTATAAAAACTGGTAAGTTTGAAAATCATGGATCTTTGGGAGGACCTTTAGTTAGAGATTTCTTATTAGAATATAATTCAAGATATGGTAAGGAATTTGGTAAGATTGACAAAGAGGATATTGATTTAATAGTAAATGCAACAATCAATCATACTAATAAGAAATATTTCGATGATTCAGCTTTTGATGAGTTGATTAAGGATGTTGATTCTCTAGATAGATTTTTACATGGATTGGAAACATTTGATTACTACTTGAAGAGAACTAAAAAAGCTCTGAAGGATTTGAATCTAGATATTGATTTATTCTAAATTTTTGTTCAATGCTTACTTTTAAATGAAGGTAATCTGAGATTATTATTTGAAATAATTGTTTTAATCAAATATTTAACTCAAATATGGTGTAAAAATGTCAAATGAAATAAAACGTAGAAAATATTGGGTCCATCCACATGTTCATTGTAGTTGTGATTGTGGAACTGAAACTGATGAGCATGAAGAAGGATGCGTAGAAACTGAAGAAGCTTATAGATTAATTTATGAATTACCAGGTGTAAAGAAAGAAGACATATCTATTAGAATTGTTAAGAATGGTCTTCGACTTAATGCTATAAGAGATTCTTATGTTGAATATGTAAATGAATACCCATTTTTAGTAGATGGAGATCCAGAAGCAAGTACAGCTTTTTATGAAGAAGGACTTCTAAAAATCAATGTTCCAATTGTAGGTAAGGACCCTTTTAAAGAAATTAAGTCTATAAAAATCAACTAAGAAGCATTTTATGCTTCTTTTTATTTTTCTTCAACAGTAGTTGTTATTTCAGATTCTTCAATGAAGCTTTCTGTTTCTTGTAAAGCTGGATAAGAATCTAGCTTTTTCCCCGTACTAATTCCTCTGTCTTTAAGTAATACCCATGCAAAATATAATATGGGTACACCAGTATTAAATTCAATAAAACTGTTAAAGAGTAAGACAGTAAATGCTCCTTCTAAAGGTCTTATTCCAGCTGCAAGCAAGGTTGTTTCCATAGAGAAATGAACAAAGAATCCTATTAAAAACAAGAAACCCAATCTGGTCCATGTAAGATGCTTAAAAGGTTCCCACGTATACTTTAGGATTACCAAAACTAGATAACCTCCAACAGCCATCCCAACTTGACCCCACCTAGCGTTAGACATCAGACGAACAATATCTATTGTTCGGTCATCTAGATGAATCCATTGTGATAGGAAACCAATTAAGAACCATCCACCTAGAAGAAAGGAAGACCAAAAAGCTATTTTTTTCCAATTCTTGACACTGAATAAAACTGCAACATAGCTGAATTCTATCATTCCGTATGTAAAAGAGAAATAAACGAGAAAAAGTACTTCATTAAAAGGAACTTCATTAATTATTCTCGTACCTTTAATAGTATACCAAATAACATAATCAGTAAAAAACACTACACAAGCCCCAAATAATCCAAAAAGAAATTGCAAGTGATATTTCTTTCTTATCAGAACAATCATCCATATTACACAAAATAAAATATCAAGATATATGAAATCCATTCCGAAAATTCTAGCTACTTCATGCACCATTGAAAGAATGAAAAGAAGGTTTGTTTTAAATTTTGCGCAATCATTTATTTAACGAAATGTTTTATCATAAAGTCTGCAAGTGATGTTGGTAGATATTCCAAAATACGTCTTTGTTTATTATTGTTTACTCTATATCTGCTTTTAGGATTTTTACGTTTCAGAGCCTTATGAACTATTTTTGCAACTTTTACTGGGTCACCATATTTCTCTTTTCCTAGTATTGACCATACTCTACTTAGTTGTTTTTTGAAAATTGATTTCTCTACATATTTACTATAAACATCTAAGGTTTTTTGAGGTAAGGATGTAGCAATTGCTCCAGGCTGGATTATCACAACCTTCATTCCGATAAACATAAGTTCTCTTCTTAATGAATCAGAAAAAGCTTCAATTGCATATTTTGATATACTGTATGGACCATTGAAAGGAAAAGCAAACCTTCCAACTTCGGAACTTAAATTTATGATTTTTCCTTTTTTCTTATTTAACATAGAAAAGAAAGCTTGCGATACTCTTACCATACCTAAAACGTTTACATCTATGATATCGCGTAATTCTTCTACTGTTATTTCTAAAAGTGGACCACCATTGAAAATTCCTGCATTATTCACTAATCCATCTAAACCATCAGTTATTTTCAAAACTTGTTCAACAGCTTTTTGAATGCTTTCTTTTTCTGTCACATCTAGAAGAATTGTGTGAATGTTTTCTCTTGAAGATAACTTTTGTAAATCTGTCTCATTAAAATCAGTAGCTATAACAGTAAAACCATTTTTTGCTAGAAACTCAGAAATAGCAAGACCAATACCATTTGCAGCTCCTGTAACCAGAATAGTTTGTTTTTTCTTCATAATAAACAACTTGAAAAAAAACACAATGGCTTTCTTATAAAATTAATGTAGAGAAAACATTTGTGTTGATTCATTGGTTTAAATTGGAATAGTAGAATAAGTTTTATCATTTTCTTCTTAGAAATTCATTTACTTCTTTAATGGAACAGGTTGCAAGACCGATATATTCTATCCCTTCCTTATTTCTAGCATTATAGTACAGATAATATGTATCTTTGAATGATGTTAATCCCATCTGATAAACAAGAGCATCCTTCCACTTGAATCTTCCATCTTCATTAGGGACAAGGATAGGTTCTGTTGTTTTTAATTGCCAATCTTTACCATCTTCAGAAGTGTATATCATTATTGCACTCCCATCTACAGGACCTGTTTTTGTTTGTCTTCTGTATATGCCATTGTTAAAACCGACTAGTAAGTTCAGCTCTTCAATCCAGTAACATTGCATTGCTCCTGCCCCATGATTATGCCATTGATCATTGGGATCAGGTTTGAGAACAGGATTCTCTCTTTTAGTAAATGGTCCAAAAGGATCATCACTAACAGCTAATCCAATATGAGTTGGCTCAATAACACCTGTAACATTTGGTCCTTTTAAAGGAATTAAACCTGTGGAGTAGAATAGGTAGTATTTTTGTTGCTTTGGGTGATAAGATATCCCAGGACATAAAAGAGTCTTAGTAATCCAACTCTGTCTTTCCCAAGGTAAATCTTGTTTTAAAATCACTTCTGGTTTAGACCAATTATACAAATCTTTTGAATGAGAGACAGCTATTCTATTTCTGAAAATAAAGTAACGCATTTTCTCAAAATAAAGATAATAATCTTGATTTTGTTTAAGAATCGAACAGCGAATTCCCCATCTAAAGAATTTCATCGATTTGTTTTTTGGTTCTCTTTTCCATTTGATTCCATCTTCAGAAGTATAATGATGCAAACCAGGAACAGTGTTAGCCCACATATGCCATTTATTATCTGGTGTCTCTTCAGGATTAAGAACAGTCGGATCACCAATGATCTTGTAGAAAATTGTTTTTGGGGGAGAAATTAGAGGATTGTTAGGATGGTCTTGCCATTTCATAGATATCCTTCAGTACCTGATTTAATTAATATTATTTTCAGAATATAATCTGTTAATCTATGCATTTTCATAGATTTATATTAATGTTTATACAAAACTTTCTAAGAGATTAGAATTGAATTATATTGTTATTTTGAAAGAAATTTTGATTAAAATAAAAGGAGGAGAAATGGAATTTATTAACCTAGAAAAACAATAAAGAATAATTTTGTTTGATAAACAATAAAAAAAAGAAAACAAAAATTACTTCTTTGGCATAAATCTCTTATCAACTTCTTCACGTTTTGAAGCATCATCATAATTTTCTTTTGCTTGTTCTTTTGCTTCAATTAAAGTTTCATCAGAATGACATGTCCATCTAAGGTGAGTTTCTCCCGGTTTCCCACAGAATGGACAGAAAAGATCCTCTAAAGAATCTACTAATTTACTATGAGCTTGTAAGTTTCTACGATGTCTCCCTCTTTCCTCTAGTATAGGTTTTGTTAGGATTTCAGCAGCTTTCTTTTTACCTACTTCGACAGCTTTTTTCACAGCATCAATTTTCTCTTTAGGAATTTCAATACTATATCCTTCTCTTGCATCCCCTACGACTTCAATAGGTATTCCACGTGTTAAAACAGCTTCTTGCTGATCCTTGGGAATCTTTTTAATTTGAGATACAAATTTACTAGCTTGATCTTTTCCCATATCAAGTTCAACAATTTTTTCGTAAGCACTTTTTTGTAAATTTGGGTCTGATATAGTTGATAAGCGGGATAAAACTCTTTCAGGAATCCTATCATCTACAGGCTTATCTAATTCCTCTCTAATAATGTCTGGTTCAACTGCAGCTGCTTCTAACCACAATCTAATAGTGTTAGAT
>JBHLQZ010000132.1:0-5039 GCA_048883065.1 Candidatus Thorarchaeota archaeon
AATCAAGGAACTAGAAAAAGAACCTAAAATGAGAATATTATCGATAGGTCCTGCAGGCGAAAATCTTGTTAGATTTTCTTGCGTAACATCAGATAATTTTCGAAACGCTGGTAGGGGAGGTTTGGGCGCTGTTTTTGGTTCTAAAAAACTTAAAGCAATAGCTGTAAAAGGTTCTACTCGTCCTACAAATGGTAATCAAAAAAAGATAGAAGAAATAAGGAAGGATATTATTCAAAGAGCTAAGAATGCTAAAGATGATGGTCATCTACTTCATCAGCATGGTACAAGCTGGTTAGTAATAGAATCAAGCGATCTTGATCATTATCCAACTCGAAATTGGCAAGCAGGAGAATTCGAAGATGCTGAGAAACTTAGTCATAATGTGCTAGCTGAAAAATACAAACGCTTCAGAAGACCATGCTATCAGTGTCCTATAGGCTGTAGTGAAACTCTTGATGCTTCTATTTTTGATTGGGTTGAAGAAGATAGAAAAGAGATAGCAAAACCTGAGTATGAAACATTAGCAATGTTAGGAGGTAACTGTGGAATAAATGATCCAGAAGCTGTAATTCATGCCAATTACCTCTGTAACGAGCTTGGATTAGATACAATCTCTACAGGAAGTGCAATAGCTATGACTATGGAAGCAAAAGAAAAAGGATTGGTTGAAGGACCAGAATTTGAAGATGTTGAGTTTGGGAATATAGATAAATTTCTTGAACTAATCGATAAGATTGCTTACCGTAAAGATATAGGTGATGTTCTAGCAGAAGGTGTAGCTCAAGCTGCTGAACATTGGAATATTAAGGATTTAGCAATTCATGTCAAGAAACTTCCATTTGCTGCGTGGGATCCTAGAGCTAAGTTAGGTTTAGGATTAAGTTATGCAACAGCAGCTGTAGGAGCTTCACACTTGCGCGGATGGCCTTCAACAAGTGATGTTCCAAATAAAAGTGCTGTCGAAGTTATTGATTCTCTTATTGAGCAACAAGATTTGAAAACAATCAAAGATTGTTTAACCATCTGTCATTTTACTCATAGTATAAAACCTTCATTAAAATTTGAAGATTGTGTAAGAATAACTTCAGCTATGTGGGAAAGAGATGTTACTGAAGAGGAGCTTATAGATGTTGCTCGTAGAGTCTGGATCTTAAAACGTATGTTTAATATCAGAGAGTTTGGAGATAAAAAACCTATTGAATTTGATAATCTTCCTAAACGTTTTATGAAAGAACCATTACCTACTGGAAGAGCTGAAGGAAGAACTGCTTTTATTGATGATGATGATTTTGAGAAATCAAGAGAGATTCTTTATGAGAAAAGAGGATTAAACAAAGATGGTTTTCCAAGAAAAGAGGAACTAAAAAGACTCGGAATCAGTTTTTCCTGATCCCTTTAGTTTTTCAGTCTTGTTAATTTCACCACCTTTATCAATTTCTTTGTTAATGTATGAACAATGACAAATAGGTTTGAAGTAAACAACCAAGATTTTCGAACTTTACCACCTAAAGGAAAAATTCAGTACATAAAGGATATGGTAGACGAAATAGTTCTTACTTTAAGCCAAAAACAGCCAAACATAGACGCTTTTATCAACCAAGTAGCTCTTTTCAAAACATTAGTTTCTAGTTTGTATCGTTTGTCAGGTGTATATAAGAAAGAGTATTTTGATTTTCTAGTGTATAGCATAAGAAAAATGTGGTTTGCTTTAGAGAAATGCAGTTCTCAATTTCTTCTCTATCCAGCTCTCTCCTCCTTTATTGAGCTTTTTAACAAACTCAAAGGTTTAAATCCATATTATACTCTTCATGCTACTTTAAATGAAACCATTGAGTTTGGAAAACTCCCTCCAAAAGATGAAATTTCTGAATTACTTAGTAAGGAAAAGCAGAATCTTACTTTCTTGATTGATTACATGCAGTTAGATTCAGTTCTAAGGTTGAATTTGACAAAAGAGGAGAAAATGAACATTGTCAAATCAGCTACTAACTACGCTCAGCTGTTAGTTCTTACTCTCTACAATTTTCTTGTAACTGTTCCTGTAATTCCCAAGAATGATTTCTTATCTTGGTGTAAATTGTTCGATGAAACAATTGAAAAGGCAAGATTAGGGCATCATTATCTAAAGGAATTAGAAGAAACTGATTATGGTTTAATGAGAATCAAAATCTCTGAATCTTCATTATTTTCCTTAAAAGCTCAACTCCATCTCTTAAGCGCAAGGTATCTCAATGAGAATGTAGAAGAATTTCTTAATTTGGCAATTATTGAAAATTCTAGAGCTCTGCAGCAGTTGGAACCATTTAAGAATCATCCTCAATACTCTGAAATTACAAGAAGTTTTTATTTTCAACAAAAAACTTTACTTTTAGAAACACGCTTCTATCAGATTATCAATGGATTGGTTAAACGACAATACAAAAATTCTGTATACGTTGGAGATAGAAAAGATGAAAAACCAGAATTAACAAAATCAATAATTAAATTTGAAGTTGATGAGATTCTTAGTGAAATTGAAGGTTATATTACTGCTTTAATAGATCTTTCAAGAAGGGAAGATATAGGAATTTGTTTTAATTTGATTAATATTTATGCAAAGATTACATTTGGTTCTTATGTTTATGATTTGGCAGATAATTTTGAGAAAATGGAAGAACTAGTTAAAACTCAGAGTATCGATATAGGTGATCCCGAACTTTCGCTTTTATTAGCCCGTTATTGGTTATTCAGATGGTCAGAAACACAAGATAATAAATTCTTGAAACTCTCTCAGAATTATTATGAGAGATCAGCAGAAGTATTCCAGATGTTGTATAACAACAGATACGTACCAATCTATAGCTTCTGTATTCTCGCAATTTATCAACTTCATCTGAATAATTTACCCAAAGCTGATTTCTTTGTAATGAAAGCTGATGATGAATACACTGAAGCTAAATTGTTAATGATTTTGAATGAATCTGAGCAATATTACTATGAAAGATTTAGAGATCAAATTGATACAATAATGAAAAATGAAGAAATAGAAAAACCTTTACGATTTTCAAAACCATTTAATCCTTTGGATTACAATTCTTGGTCTGTAGAAGTTAAAGATTGGAGAAAAATTCTTCCGACGATGCCAGAACCTTTTCCTTTCCACTTAGATCAACTCAAAATACTTGAATTTGAGTTTATTTCTCCTAATTCAAAAAACAGTGATTTATGATTGTAGATCATAAAAGTTACTGAACGATATAATTTATATTGGTTTAAGCTAAATCAATATAGAATGAGTCTTCAACGAAAATGGTACAGTATAAGTAATATTACTTGGATTGTGATGATTCTACTATTAGTTGGAGCATATTATTGGTTAAGACCAAATTATAATCTATTTTACATTGTTGCAGGAGTTATTATGGGATTTTTGTTACTAATATGGTTTTTAACAAGAAGGAGTCGAATGAAAGGTGATGAAGAATTAGGTATTTTCCTTTCCAAATATCACGAAGATGTGATTGATAATCGAGAAGAAATTGAATCATCAACTGAACTACAAAATGAAAATACGATGAATAATTGAGAATCTATATCAAAAAGTGAAAATTTCTAGAATTAAGATTAGTCTTTAGCTGTTTTTGGTTTTCCAAATCGTGGATTAAATGTCCAAATATCATTAAGTATGAAATTAGTAATCACAGAAACAACAAAACCTATTGTAGTAGCTAGATAATCATTCCAACCTATAATTACTGCAAAAAGATGAACGAGTCCTAAGTTGATTACAGTTCCTGAAGCTCCAACTAAAGCGAATTTCAGGAATTGAGGTAGAGTAGCAAAATCAACCATTTGTTCTTGCTTTCTGAAAGTCCAGATCTTATTGATAAAATAGTTATAAATCATAACAATAACTATCGCAATACCAGCAGCAATGAGTATTTTTTCAACATCTAAAATCCATACAGTAAATAAAACATCATGAGTATAAAAATGATCAAGAAGAAGCATCATCAGAAAAACGATTAACTCATTTATCCCCCACCCAATAGCACTAACTATGGCAAATTTCACAAATCTCTTCTGTCTTGCCTTACTTAAGAATGAAGGTTTCTCTGTATCCTCTGAAGTTTCTATTTGCTCATTTTCACCAATCATTCTTCAACCTACTTAAGAAGAACAATTTACTGTTTATTAATCATGCTGTAGGTAAATTATCTAAAAAAGACAATAAAAAATATTTTTAAATATCTCAACAGTCGTAAAAAATATGCGAAAAAGTGATAACATGCCAATTCATGTGAGATATTTAAGTCAGGTTATAGTTAGAATGGAATTTGAGGGAGCTTATACAGACAAAATGGGAAAGGAGCTTAAACGTTGCCTAGACGAACAAATCGAAAATGCAAAAAAACCTTTATTCTATCTTATTGATATCCAAAATTATGATTCTAAAGATGCTGAAGATATAGCAAATTTAGTAGCTGATAAATTAGCTGAAAGAGGAAAGATTGTCCAAAATGTTGCTTTTCTATTCTCAAAGAAAAAGAAGATTAGAAACAAAGAAATTAAAGATAAAATAAAAACTTATGATAATGATTTCCAAGCACAATCTTGGTTAAGCGATCAAAGTCGATTTGGTTTCTTAGACGAGATATCACTTGATACTCTAGTTGATAAATAAAAATTGTTCTTGTTTTTAACTTCAAACCTTCTATTTTTTATATTCGTTTATTTTAAGGAACAAAGATGACAAGCGATTATTGTGAAATCCCTAAGAAAATAAAATCAAAATTAGAGAATCAACAATATCGAATCGCAGGTCATCATTCTGCTGTTAAAACATGTGTTTGGTTAAAACATTCTCTTAAAGGAGAGGGAGTTTGTTATAAAAGTCAATTCTATGGAATAAAATCCCATCAGTGTTTACAATGTACTCCAGCAACAATATGGTGCAATCTGAAATGTATATTCTGTTGGAGAAGTGCTTCTTGGTATAACAAAGAAAGGATGAATTGTAAAGTAGACGAACCCATTGAGATAGTTGATGAACTAATTAA
>JBHLQZ010000133.1:0-5025 GCA_048883065.1 Candidatus Thorarchaeota archaeon
CCAATATGGTTCAAACTCATTACCTAGATCAGTTCCATGATAACCAACAAAAGGAGGATAAAACTCTTTTATTAATTTCTTTTTCACATAAAAAAGACCTTTCTGATCAGGTCCTAACAACCATTTTGCTGTCCCACATGTAAGAAAATCCACATCCCATTTTCTCACATTATTAACCATTGCACCTGTTGATTGAATTGTGTCCACTAAAACATAAGCATCATTTTCATGAGCTATTTTACATATTTCTTCCATATCAGCTTTAAAACCTGACAACCATTGAACATGCGAGAGTAAAACTATTTTCGTGTTTTTATCTATCTTTTCTGCAAAATCTTCAAGTTGAATAATATTCTTCTGATCTGGAACAGGTCTATATTCTATATTTTTAGTTTTATTTAGATAGAGTGCTTGATAAACTTGTCCAGGATAATCATTCCAATAGCAGACTATGTTGCTATCTTCTTCGAAATCCATAAGATTTACAGCTATTTTGGTTCCATGAGTAACATCTGGAGTGAAAGTTATTTCTTCTTTAGAACCATTTATCAGTTGAGCAAATTGGTCCCTTATTTTTTCTCGTGCATTAGAAGGTTCTTCAAAATCGGATTTTTCCCAAAATTCTTTGTATTTTTCTAGAGCTTCAAAGGTTCTTCCATGTAACGGACCTGTTGATGCGTGGTTTAAATATACCGATCTGTTAAGAGTTGGTGATTCCTCTCTAATTTTTTGAATGTAAGAATCCATATCTTTTCTACTCTCTCTTTATCTATATATTTTTCCAAGAGACTTTATTTCAAATTACCTTCAATTGAAAACTCTTTTGACAAATCTGATTTTAGGAATTGTTTGATTCTTAATCCCCTATGGTAATAAATTAAAACTAGTGAAGTTAGAATGAGAAAGCCTATTATTTCGTTAATATAAACAGAAGGTTGCGAAAGAATTTCAAAAAAAGTTTGATCTCTTACAGGAAACTCATATGAGACAAACGGAAAAAGAATAGGTAAGAAACCACCTAAATCCAAAATTAAATGAAGTTGCCACCCTATAATAAAAGATAACCAAATTCGCTTGTTTTTTCTAAATACTATTAAAACAAGAAAACAAATTAGAACATCAAAAATGAGTGAATGCCCGATATATCTTCCATGATCTGTTATTGGTAATGAAATAAGCTTATCTATTATATCAGGACCCATAGCTCCTATTGCTAGAGAAATAAAGGAAAAATATTTTATTCCCCAATTTTCTTTAGCTGTGTCATTTGTTTTACTTTTTAATAAAAAATAAACCAGAGTTAATATTTCAACAAATAGAAATGAATATCCTAAATGTGCAAAAAGAAACATATGAATCAATTAAGATGCTAGAAGCTCTTGATGTTTTAAAATTGCTTTCAGTAGTTCGTCTATTATAATAGCTAATCCTTTTCCAGTCTTTGCAGAAATTTCATGAAAGATGTTCTCAACACCATCTACTCTAGTTGTACGATTGAGTCGAAACACATATTCTTTTGCATCAATAGGATTTAATGTTCTCTGGCTAGTCTCTCTTAAATCTGCTTTATTCCCTATAAGTAGAACAGGTACTTTACCAATTCCATTATAATTCATCAATTCCTCTAACCAAAAAGGTGCATGTCTGAATGTATCAGGTCTTGCTATATCAAAAAGAATAATGGCTCCTACTGTATTCATATAATGTTTTGAACGATTCTCACTTGATAATTCTCTCCCAGGGATGTCAAACACATTGACAGTAATCTCTTTTCCGTTGATGTTTCTGACAAATTCAATCAATTCTAATTTTATTGAAGGTTTTTTTTGTGCCTCAGGAATAGATTGTAATAATTGATTAAATAATGTAGTTTTTCCAGTTCCGTAATCACCAAGTACTAATAATTTGAAAATCATATCCAAATCACTGTCAGAATATTACAATATCTTTGCTAAAAACTTATTGTTTCATAATATTAAAAGAGTTTCCTAATCGATTTACCTAGAATTTCAAAAGCAAGATCAATATTCAATCCTGTTTTTGCGCTAGTTTCCAAGAAATTGTTCTTTACGTTATAACTTGCAGTTCCTTGATTTAGGATATCTATGTATTTTTGAGCTTGTTTAATTTTTATACTCTTTTTTGACCTTAAATCAGTCTTATTTGCAAGCATTACAATTGGTATAGCATCTTTTCCACAATATCTGTATAGTTCTCTAACCCATTTAGTACAGTTCTTGAAAGAAGCTTTACTTGTTATATCAAAAACAAGCATAGCACCCATACTACCAGCATAAAATCGAGGTCTAACTTGTTCAAAAAGTGGCTGTCCAGCTATATCCCAAATCTGATATTTCCAAATTTCTCCAGGGATGACTTCTTTTTCAAGAACTGAAAAATCAGCTCCTAGAGTTACATGATGTGCACTCGAGAAACCATATCCCATGTATCTGTTGCGGATGGAAGTTTTACCAACTGCTCCATCTCCAACAAGAGTTATTTTGAAAACATACTCAGCTTTACTCACACATAAATGAAAGATTGATAATTGAAAAAGTTACTTATTACACCTCTTCTTAATCTATGAATGAGTGCATTTACAATAAAGTTTTTAACATTTAATAAAAAACTCGAACTGATGCCAGAGATAAGTAGCCCCAAACCTATTTTAGCTTTGTCTGCACTTATTTTTGGACATTTTCTAAATCATTTTTATGCTTACATATTAGGAGCTGCAATGGTTATTATTCGACTCCCTCAACATCTTAATTTGACAGATCCACAAGTTGGTTTATTAGCTACAATTCAAATGATAGTCTTTGCAGTTTTTTCAATAGCTGCAGGAATAGTTAGTGATAAATGGTTGAAAAGTAAGAATCTCTT
Source organism: Candidatus Thorarchaeota archaeon (assembly GCA_048883065.1). GTDB lineage: Archaea > Asgardarchaeota > Heimdallarchaeia > Heimdallarchaeales > Heimdallarchaeaceae > UBA460. The sequence continues at coordinate 2,884 of JBHLQZ010000133.1, forward strand.
TGTTCCTTTGGGAGTTCTTTTAATGGCAGCTCATCTTTTTATTGCAGCTTATGCACAGAGTATGATATTACTTATTATTTCAGCTATCTCAATAGGTTTTGGTGCATCATTTTATCATCCGGTTGCATATGCAAGCATTGCTGATTTGTACGAAGAAAAAAAGGGATTGACAATGGCAATGAACGCTGCTCTAGGGATGATAGGAACTTCTATAGCACCAGCTCTAGCTGTAACTTTTGATAGAATTATGGGGTGGAGAAATTTCTTCATTATGATCGGGGGGATAGCTATAGGTCTATCTATCATTCTGTATTTTGCTTTCCAATACTTGATAAGTTATAAATTTACAGAAGAAGAGATTACTGAAAAACAGAAACGTAAAGATACAATGAACTCAAGAGAGAGAGTAAAAAACTGGTTTAGGAAAGAGCTTTTAGTCATTCTTACTATTGCTGTTATTGTCTGTTTATTCTATTCATCGTTTAGATCAGGTATATTTAGAATCACTAATCAATGGTTATCAATTATCTTTGTAGATCTATATTCATATACAGAAGTAGCAGCAGGAGTTATTACTACGATAATATTAGTTATTGGTGGTTTAACAGCCATAATTGGTGGAGTAGTTAGTGACAAATATTCAACAAGCATAACGATGCTAGTCTCTCTTGGAGGATCTGCTGTGATTTTGTTATTGATATTCTTTTTAGGATCAGCATTACCAGGCATGGCTGTTATTGCCTTATATTTCGTTTTCATAGCTTTTCTCTATTTCTCAGCAGCTGCAAGCACAAAATATGTAGCAGAAAATGTACCTCAAGGTTCAAGGGCTACAGGAATAAGTTTCCTTTTTGCTGTTCCAAGCACAATAGCTAGCTTCTTTCCTTGGATTTTTGGAATAGTCAAGGAAAGAACTGATGATATTTGGGCCATAGGATTTCTATTTATACTCGCAATTTTAGGAACATTAATGGCATTAATACTCTTCTTGAGAGATCTAAAGTTAGGACAGATTTTTAAGAAAAAGGAAGAGAAAGAGATTATAATCGTTAATGACACAATACCATAATAAAATTACAAAAAAACAAGATAAATTCAGCGAAAAAATTGTGTTTTTTCTATCTAGAGAGATTACGTAAATTTTATATAATACGCTCAAACAAAAAAGTAGCAATAAAAAATAAAAAGTGATAATATATGGTACCAATTATACTTATTGTTGCGTTGATTGCCGGATTAATATCTATCTTAGCTGCGGTTTATTTCACTATACTAGTAATGAGAGAAGAACGTGGAAATGAAAAGATGATAGAAGTATCTGGATATATAGAAACAGGTGCTAAAAAATTCCTAAAAGTACAATATCTAGTTTTAGGAGCATTTGTTTTAGTACTATTTTTGGTGATACTATTATTCTTACCATCTGAAATCACAGCATTACATTCAGATGGAATTCCTGTAGTAATAGGAAGACTCAACTGGGAACAAGCTATTGCCTACTTAATAGGTTCAGCAGCTTCTATGATAGCAGGATATATAGGATTAATAGTTGGAGTTAAGACAAACACAAGAGCAGCTCAAGGAGTAACCAAAGGAATCAAAAAAGGGTTTGATATCGCTTTCTTTGGTGGTGCAGTAATGGGATTAGCTGTTGTTGGTGTAGCACTAATAGGTGTGGCAGGAATTTATTGGATTTTTGCTCCAGCAGTAAGTGCAGATGTTGCACCAAAGGTTGTTTTAGGATTCAGCTTTGGAGCTTCAACAATTGCTCTCTTCATGAAATGCGGTGGAGGTATATATACCAAAACTGCAGATGTTGGTGCAGATCTTGTGGGTAAAGCTGAATATAATTTACCTGAAGATGATGTTCGTAATCCAGCCACTATCGCCGACAATGTTGGCGATAATGTAGGTGACATAGCTGGCATGGGATCAGATTTACTAGACAGTTATGTTGCAAGTATTGTAGCAGCAATGATTCTAGCCTCTGTGTTCGCGTACAGTGGTAAAGAAGTTTTCTTCATTGTTCTTCCAATTGTAATTTCTGGAGTAGGGATCATTGCTTCATTAATAGGAATATTCCTCATCAAATATTTCGGTGGAGATAATCCTGGTAAATCATTGAATAATGGAACATATCTA
>JBHLQZ010000134.1:0-5012 GCA_048883065.1 Candidatus Thorarchaeota archaeon
ATACAATTATTCGAAATAAATCCATTTTCCTCTGGTATTTATCTAGCAATTAGTGTAGGTATCATATTACTTGAATTTCTAACTATTGTAGAAACTAGTCAAAACTCTGAAAGAAGTTATTTTGCATATATTTCTCTTCTATTGTTACAATCCAGTTCTTTCTTTATTTTCTCCTCAACTTCTTGGATTGTTATATTCTTTGGATTTATCCTTCTATTTGCTGGCTTCAATATTTATTTTAGGTATCTACAGAACACAAATGAAGATAAGCTTACAAAAATAGTTTCACCTTATACAATTTTAAATGGGCTGTCTTTAACATTACTTTTCTTTGGAATTTCGAGCCATTTCATTGCTGTGAATGGTTTTGAAGTCATTTTAGAAACTGCTTTTCTAGATATTTGGGAATACTTGAGTATAATCCTGATAGTAACTTCTCTTCTAATACAACTAGGCTTTCCACCATTCCACTTCTGGTCTTTAGGTTTTACAAATGATAATAACATGTCTAGTTCAAGTATTCTCACTATTATTCAAAAAGGAATTAGTATCTCATTTATGGTAAAAATAGCGGTAAACAACAGAGATTCACAGATAATTAATTTCTTAGTTTGGCTGTTCATTATCATTGGTTTCATATTTGCTTTATGGGGTGTTTTTTCTTCTATTACAGTTTCGAATTTAAAGAAACTCATACATTATATCAGCCAGATTCATATTGGATTTATTTTTCTTATTTTAGCTTTCTCATTATCTGGATATTTATCATATCCAAAACAACTTCAAGTAATGCAATATCTTTCATTGAATCTTATAGGATATATTCTACTATTTTCCTTTTCTTCAATTGCAGTAAGTTATTTATCAAAATGTTATGATTCAGAAAACATTGAGGATCTGGAAGGAATTGGAAAAATACGTATTGTTATTTCTATAATTGTTTCAACAAGTTTTATACTTTTGTTTGCTTTCCCTGTAATAATGGGTGTCTTAACAGAAGTTATTCTTTTTGAGATTGTTAGTGATTATTTGAGTCTTATATCCATTGTTTATGTTTTAGTGTTAGCTCTTTCATTCATATATTTGATAAGAATCATAAAATCCTTCTTCTTCAAAACATTCGAAAAACCTTATCTCCAAAAAACAGTTGAACCAGGAATTCATATCTCTTTAATACTTGTTCTGTTTATGATAATTCTTCTAATTGTATTGAATGTTAATTTTCTTGAATTTTGTTCATCTATGGGAGACTCGATTCTGTAGTTACTCTGTTCAAAAGGTTTTTTTACATCTATTGCTGCTATAAGTTGATAATAGTGCCTAAATCTAGCTTAGATTTCTCTGAGGAAGTTAATCAAATTAACTCTTATTTGTCTAATCTAAAAAATCAAAGTCCTTATGATGAAGAGATAACAGAGCTTATCGATCATATTTTAAAGAAGGGTGGTAAGAGAATAAGACCTTTAATTTGTCTTCTTTCGTTTGAGATGATATCAAAACAAGAAAGAAATGATATAAGTTATGCTGCAGCTTGTGCACTTGAAGTTATTCATAATGCTACACTTTTAGTTGATGATGTTTTCGATAAGGATATTTTTAGAAGAAAAGAAAAGTCCTTTTATCTTGAATTTTCAACTTTCGCAGCAATTTCTTTGTCTTACTCAATGAGTAGTTTAGCCTTAAGTTTGGCAACAAAAACCAAAGTTTTAGAAGTAGTTGACGAGCTAATCAAAGCTTTACATACATTATCCACTTCCTTGTTTCTTGAAGAAAAATTCAGGAAAGGGGAGAAGAAAATGTCAAAGGATGAAGCTATAAAATTAATTGATAGAAAAACTTCTTGTTTGTTTGAAGCAGCATCAGTAATAGGAGTAATAATAGGAGATTCAACCAAAGAAGATAGGGAGCTAATGAAAAATTTTGGTATTTATTTCGGGAGAGCATTTCAGCTTAGAGACGACATACTTTCCTTATTATCTTCTGAAGATGAATTAGGAAAATCAGGAGTATGGACCGACATTACTAATAGAATTCAGACCTTCCTAGTTCTCAAAGCTTTTGAAACAACTGTGAATTCTGATAGAGAGATACTAGAAAAATACTATCTTGAAAAAGAAGATTTCTCTCCAAATCTAATAAAAGACATTCTAATCAAATCTGGATCAATTGATTCATTAAAAACTAAAGTCACAAAATATGTTGAGAAAGCAGTATCAATCTTAGAAAAATTTCCTCAATCTTTACCAAGAGCTAAACTAATAGAAATAACAAAATCACTTGAATTTTAAAAAAGGAAGGATTTGAAATAGTTATTATTCAGTTCTTCTTCCTTCTAAATATTCATTAAGCCATTGATGTGATGTGTGTCTATCTGTTGTAACTGGAGGAGCTTTAAATCCATAAGCACAGATGGAGCTTATTGGACCATTTCCAGCTCTATTAATCGCTATTTTTGTAGCTCTTATAACATCGATTAAAGTTCCAGCTGCATTTGGACCATCAAGTGTTTCTAATCTTATATCAATTTTTACTGGCATCCCCATAAATCCTTCACCAAAAATCCAAAAGTGCCCTATTCTTCTATTTCCAAGAAACTCTAGATAATCCGAAGTTCCACTAGCAATATTGATCTCGTTTATTACAGATTCTTGAATTGTACGCTCTTTTACATTCCTTTTATACTGCTTTCTATCATCATCAAGAGTGTTAAGGGTTTCAAGACCTCCGGAAACATCTAATTGATATGTATCTTTTATTTTAACACCTTGCTCCTTTAAAACATCTAGAAATCCTTTATGAAGAACAGTTCCTCCCGCAAGAGATTGTAAATCATCACCGATTACACAAACATTAGCTTGTTTGAATTTTCTTGCCCAAACAGGATCACTAGCGATTCTTGTAGGAGTACAATTTATAAAAGCAACTTCAGAATCTATTGCTGCTTGAGCATAAGTTTTAACAGCTTCTTCAGCACCTGTAGGAATAGCACAGATCAGCATCTCTGCTCCAGTTTTTCGTAAAATTTCTGCAATATTAGTTTCTTCAGTTTCAGCAACTTGAATGACTTCTCTTAGATGATCAGAAAGTCCATCCTTCACAGGTCCTTTAACTACTTCAACACCTAAATTATCAACTTGAATAAATTGTGGAGTACTGTTTATTGGAACAAAAATTGCTTCTGACAAATCTTTGTTTACTTTATTTGCGTCTACATCAAATGCAGCAACAATTTGGATGTTTTTAGTTTCGTAACTTCCTATTTTTGGATGAAGCAGATTTTCTTTTTCTTCCTCATGCTCTCTCATGTAAATTATTCCTTGAATTAAACCTGAAGCTACATTACCAACACCAGCAATTGCGATATTAATAGTATCATTTTTCATCCATTTCACCTCAGTTTGTTATTTCTCCTTTAATGAATTTCTCTACAAGTTTGAATGCTTCAGAATCTGGGATTTGTTTGGGTGGATGTTTAAAGAAATAGCTAGAAACTCCTATTAAAGGGCCACCAATACCTCTGTCCTTAGCAATCTTTAGAGAACGTACAACATCAATCATTACCCCAGCACTGTTAGGTGAATCTTGAACAGAGAGTTTCAGTTGAACAGTTAATGGTTGTTCGCCAAAATTTTTACCTTTTAACCATAAGTAACAAATTTTTTCATCCTCCAAAAACGGAACATAATCTGATGGTCCAATTCTTGTTGGTACTTCATAAGGTATCATACTAGTTACTGCTTGTGTTTTTGAGACTCTTTTAGTAGTTAATCTGTATTCCTTTTTCATATTCTCAAAATCAGTATTCCCACCAATATTAAGCTGAAAAGTTTCATCAAGCTTTATACCTCTATCATGTGCTAATCCCACTAATACTCTATGCAAGATTGTAGCTCCTAATTGAGATTTTATATCGTCCCCAGCTACGGGTATATTTTTATCAGTAAATTTTTGTCCCCATTCAGAATCTGATGCAATAAATGCTGGTATCCCGTTTGCTAAAGCAACACCTGCATCTAAACATGCTTGAGCATATTTTCTAGTAGCAATTTCACTTCCTACTGGTAAGAAATTTATTAAAACATCAGTGTTTGTTTTTCTTAAGATATCAGCAACATCTACAGCTTGCACTTTGGATTCATCATAACAATGAAAAGATTCCTTCATATGAGGAGCTACTCCATCTTCAATAGGACCTGGTAATACTTCCACATTCATATACGGGACTTCTGAAAACTTATTACAGCAGTTCGGATCTTCCCAAATTGCTTCAGAAACGTCTTTTCCAATCTTAAGTTTACTTACTTCAAAAGCTGCAACAATTTCTATATCTGATATGTGATAATTACCAAATTTCACGTGCATTATTCCTGGAATATAATCTGATTCAGGATCTGCATCTTTATAATATTCTAAACCTTGTATTAGAGCAGATGCGCAATTTCCCAACCCTGCTATTGCCACACGTATTTTTTCCGACATTTTTTCACCATTAGAATATAAAAAACATATATATGCAATTTATGAGCAAATGAACGCTATGCTTTTAAAAAGTTTTACCCTCGATGATATATATGGAAGAAGATTTACAGACTATCCTTATTACTGGAGGACTAGGCCAAGTGGGCTATCACGCATATTTTGAACTGAAATCCAGATATAATATTATACTTTTAGATGATCAATCATCATCCAAAATTGCACCACCAGATGATGTAACTCTTATAAAAGGAAAAATTCAGGATAAGAAGATATATGAAAACATCCCCGATGTAGATTTTATAATACATTGTGCAGCTCAAATAAACATAAATAAATCAGTTGAAAATCCAATTTTTGATGCTAGTGTAAATATTCTCGGAACTATTCAATTATTAGAGTTTGCTAGGAAAATAGATGTTGAAAGATTCATTTATGTAAGCTCAGCAGCAACTTATGGTCAACCACAATTTCTTCCAATAACTGAAGATCATCCGAAGAATCCCGTTTCACCTTATGGTATGAGCAAATATGTT
>JBHLQZ010000135.1:0-4919 GCA_048883065.1 Candidatus Thorarchaeota archaeon
CAATCTATGATATTATTAAAAGAATATGGAGAAGAGCGAGTGAAGAAGAAAGAATGAAAAGAGATTTTGAGAGAGAGCTAGCAACTGAATCTCTAGTTTCTATATATCAAGAAATATATGAAAAAATGCTCCTTTCAGATTTATTAATTTCTTAACCATTTTTATAAGACTCTTTCACAATATTAAAATTAATCAAAGTTAAAAGTTATCTTATGTCAGCTTCGAAGAAAAATTCTAGTAAAATCGAACAAGAACCTTCTAATGAAGAGGTTATGCAGAATCAAGAAGTTGACAAAAAGAAAAAAATCCTTCCTAAAGCAGCTCAATTTTCTTTTAATTTTCTTTCTGTTATTTTTACTATATTATCTGTAGGAGCAAAATTCATATTAGTTCTTTTTGATATTTTTATTCCTCAAGCGTTAAGAGAATATGTTCCTTTTCTAAATATGTTAAGACAAACAACTCTTTCTGTATCTGAATTATTCGCGGGAAAAAAATCTAAGGAAGTCGTTGAAGTTTCAAAAGAACTTGATAACTTAGTTATTAATCAGCAGAAGCTAAAGAAAGCTTATCCATTAAGAAGAGGGATAGGACAAGCGATCAGCATGGGGATTTCTCCAATACTTCTCATCCTTGTTCCAACAATAATTTGGGGAGAATCTCTGATTTTAATAATTCAAGGTTGGTTTCCTGCTTTACCTAGAATAGTTATTATTTTAATGATAGGAACAATAATGTTACTCCTTTCTTTTATTTCAACAGTATTTGGTCCTATCTATGTAATATTTCATGAAACAAGTAAAAATATGCTTAGATTAGGTGCATACAGATGGGCTGGAATATATCAAGATCTTGAAAACTTTTTCTCACTCCCATATTATGCTGTTCGCTCATCTTTCAGTTTTTTTGATGCTCCACCAATTTCTTCTGAAACCTTTGAGGAATTTAAGATAGAACTTTTAGAAGAAGCTGAAACAATAAAAGAGAAGGTTCAAGGCTTGCTAGCTATGGATGTTAAAGAAGTCCCAGAGAGATCAAAAGAAATGCTGGAAAAGCTATTAAGAAAAGCAGAAATACCTTTAGAAAAACTTGATTTGACAAAAATCACTCAAAAGACATCGAGAACATTCGCTTTATTAATTTGGAGCAAAGAATCATCTGTTCTGCCATGGAGAAGAGAAGAAGCTTTGGAAAGATTTGCATTAAATAATAAATTAAAAGAAGAAGATGCGGAAAAAGCTCTTCAAGAAATTGTTTTAAAAGTAAAAAATAATGAAATTGATGATTATACATTAAAAGTCTTAATGATTAATGGTGCTTTGAAAGGAATTGCAAATCAAGAGAAAAAGTATAAACAAATCATGACAGATATTGAATATAATAAGTTAGCAATTTCATTAGCTTTAGGAGCTCAACAATATTTAGTAGATATTTTCAAGATTCTCCCAATATGGGTGTCAATTTTGAAAGGAATTGGTGTTTCCCTCCTAGCAATCTTAATGCCATTCATATTGATTATTTTTGCTTTACTTCTTTATGTTAAACACATAATTTTCACATTAGTGAAAACTATTTTTTCTAAGAAAACTCTGGGAGTTCCAAGATTAATCATAAAAAGATTTCAAGAAATAAACACAGCTTTTACTGATACATACTTCTCTGTAGTTGAAAAAGGTAAGAAATTCAATCTTAAGAAAGATATGGATATAGATTTTGGGAAATTCTTCAAGAAAACAGGAAAAGTATTGCTAAAAATAATTCTCTTTGTTCCACTTCTTTTATGGTCATTCTTGAGATCTATGTATAAAAGAATCTATAAGTTATGGGAGAGAAGAAAGCTAGAAAATAAACTGAAAAGGATGTTTGAAAAAGAAATAGCAACTGAATCTCTAGTTTCTATGTACCAAGAAATTTATGATAAATTCATTATCTCTGAGGTTGTTTTATCTTAAATTAGTTACCATATTATGAGTAACTACACCCACAAACTTAAAACTGTTTGAAAATGAACATTTTTAGATAGTTAGGAAGTGAAATCTTGTCAGAAGAAGGAGAACCAAAATTACAGAAATATGGCCCAGCTTTTGTATCATTAGCTAATGCAGCAAGAGCTTTTGATGCACCTGTTAGATATCCTTTAATTTTCTCATCACCAGGAGTCGTGTTTCCTTTAGAGAATACTCCACCTATGGTTATGCCAAGAGGATCATCTTTCATTGCTCTAATTGAACATTTCTTTGGTATGATGATTCTTTTACCAATTTTAATCATTAGAAGAGGTTTTCGAAGAATCTTTGCTCCTTTAAAAAAATTCACAAGAAAAGATTGGTTGTCATTGATGTATATATCCTTTGGTGGATCTGCTTTAGGTTTATTCTTCTATCTAATCTCCTTTGGTTTAGGAAACCCTACAATAGCCATCTTAATTCAAAAAGCTCAACCTTTAGTTACTCTATTATTTGCATATGTACTTCTTAAAGAAAAATTATCATATAGGTTCTATATCACTCTATTTTTTGCTTTATCTGGTATTATTTTGATGGTGATTCCTGATATAATTGATAAGTGGGGAATTTCTAAAACACTAGGTACTTATGCTATTATTGCTGTTTTATGCTCTCTTCTAGCAGCTGTATTCTGGGGTGGTTCAACAGTCTTTGGAAGAATTCTAACGGAAAAAGTTGATTACTGGAATCTAACATTGTTTAGATATATAGGAGGTTTTCTCTTTCTTATTTTCTTAAATATTCCATTGTTAACCTTCAAAGCAGAATATTTCAACTTGCTGGGTACAAAAATGAATGTTTTTGGATATTTTGATTCAGATGCTGGGGGATTTGTTCCGTTAGATTGGCAGTGGTATGGAGGTGTTTGTATTCTATATGCTGCTATATTTACTGGAGGAGTACTTCCACTAGCACTTTATTATTTTGGATTGAAAAGATCTAAAGCAGCTATTGCAGGTATAGCTGAATTAGCTTTTCCACTATTAGCAATTGTAGTTAATTACTTCTTCTTAGGATTTGGTGTTTCTGATAATAGAACTCTAGCAATTTTACAAATAATTGGAGTAGTGATATTACTATGTAGTGTATCTATATTATCATATGTAAATGCTAAAGAGATGGAGAAAAAAACGTCAACTGCCAAAGAAAAAGAATTAAAAAAGGGAGACAAAATCAGCAAAGAAGGAACGCATGAAGAAAATTGATGTTTATTTTTTTGCTAATATAAACAAGATTGAAGCATCAGAATACCCAGTTTCCTTTATCTTTTCTTCTAGCTCATCTGCTTCTTTCTTATATTTCTTGTATTCAGATTGGTTTTCTATTTTCTCCAAAGAAGACTTCAAATCATTGATTCCAGTTGTTATAAATGATTCTTCCATAGGATTATCACATTTTTCCTTTTCTTCGCAAAAGAAACAAGTAGGATATCTTGTTGTATCAAAAATTTCTATTTCTTTTAATTTTATACGATTCAAAAGTTGTTTAATTTCATGTCTAGTATATGTTCTTCTATGATACTCACCTAGTATAGTATCTATTTTAGCTGTAAAATGGTGTATTAAAGAAGCTGTAATTTGAGAGTTAGTTTGATCTAAATCTGAATACATTTCCTGAATAATTAAGTAACCATCAGTTTTAAGTACTCTAAACATTTCTTGAAGAACTCTCTCTGGTTTCTCTAAATGATGCAGAGAACTTGCTATACTAACAACACCAAAAGTATTATCAGTAAAATCAAGATTTTCTGCATTCATTTCTGAAAATTTTGCAATTTTACCATGTCTTTTTCTTGCTTTTTCTAGTTCTTTTTTACTAATATCTATCCCCATTGATGATTCATGATTTTTCAGAGCTTTATGTAAGAACTCTATGAAATCACCTCTTCCTGTTCCTACATCTAAAATTTTTCCTCCAGGAATTTCTTTAAGTCTTTTTATTATCTTTTCAACACCTGAAGAAGCAAGATTAGTAGGTCTTGGTTGCATAAAAAACCAGAAGATTAAGCACTTAATAACAATTCTATAATATGAAAACTTTTGAGAAGTATTTAATTTTTACAAATTCATTTATTCATTTTTTCTGGAATTCTAGATTATTCTTTTTCATCGACTAATCCATATAAAAAGAAAACAGTAATCATAGCTTATGACAGCAATAATCGAGAAAGAAAACCTGAAGGACAGTATCTTCAATGAATATAATTCTCTAAAAGGATTTATGAACCTTAATTCTACTGAAGAAGAAAAAATAGTTTCTCTCTTAGATCATATAGCAGAAAATCTGTTTAATTCTAAGATATCCTCATCACAACTATTTAATATGGAAATTTATGAAAATTATCTTCACAAAAGAAATATCAAAAAACAAAGGAATAAATTTACTTGTGATTTTCTACTGCAAAAAGGTTCATTTATCTAATTTTTTTTCTTTAAAAATATAATAAAAAATAAGAAGTTGTAATAAAAACATTACATTCTTTTCTAATATCTTGATCTTCTTTGTTTTTGATAGCAGTCTTTACAATAAACTGGACGTTCACCATCCGGTTTAAAAGGTACTTGAGCATCAGCCCCACATTCAGAGCATTTGATGTCGTACATTTTTCTTGGACTGTCATCATATCGCCTATAACCCAATATTTTCACCTTTGTTTTTAGAATATAATAATTAACTAAAATAAGAAGAAGATATTCATCTAACTCGATTTCTATTACTGCTACTCAATTTAGAACGAAACTATTATACACTATCTTAAAGCTTAGAAGTGTGCATTTAAACTTATGTATAAGTTGACTAAAAATCTATTTTGTTTTTTTCCTTTGTAAATATCCATATCTCCAGAGTTTCTCAAGAACATCAACTAACCTGTAATAATGATTTTGAACTTTTTTTTCTATATTCATCTTTATA
>JBHLQZ010000136.1:0-4866 GCA_048883065.1 Candidatus Thorarchaeota archaeon
TTATGTAAAGAAGATGATATTCAAAAAGAACCTAGTTTAAATTTACTAGAAAAAATTAGAGATATAACAGTAAGGACAATTTATCTGATCCAAAATGCTAATATAGATTTGTTATTGCAAGATAATTTGCCTTTAAGCAATCAGAAATTAGAAGATTCAATCAATCATGCTATACGATATCTTAACACTTTTTTTGAGCAAAAGAGTAAAGTTGAAATTAAAAAATTTGAAAATTTAATTGTTTTAGGAGATGAATTTCTTTATCGTATTTTTGTAAATTTAATTGTAAAAATGATGGAATTCACTGATGAACAAGTTGATGTTGAACTAACAATTAATCCACCTAAAGAAGATAGTTTTAGGATTGTAATTCATTTTGAAAATGTAATCCTTTCTGATGATGAGAAGTGGGAATTACTGCATACTGAATCATTTGATAGAAGAAAGTTAGATATAGCGGTAACTCAAACACTTCTAGAGAGGTACGGAATAAAAATAAAAATTGAGAACATTAAAAGACTTGGAGAATTAGCAGGTACTAGAATTATTTTAACAGTTCCACTAGTAGAATGGAAGTAAAATTAAAATTTGGATTCTAAACTGCAAATCCAAATATTGAGTGGTTCTAACGATAATTTTATAAGAGAACGTCTTTGTTTTGTGAACAGAAATAAAAGAAAATTTGGACGCGTCCAAATTTCAATGATGTGAGTGTTGTGACAGAAATTATTTATTTAACTGAACTAAAAACAAACAACATTGTTATTGTTAAGAAAATAGTTGCTGGTCATAAAGCTCACAGGTTTTTAGCTGATCTTGGAATCCATGAAGGAGAAAAGATTCGAATAGTTAAGAATGATGTTGGACCAATAATCGTTGAAGTAAAAGGAACTCGTGTAGCTATTGGAAGAGGATTAGCAGGAAAAATTCAGGTAACAGTGAAGGCGTAATCAATGCCTAGGAAACGTTATTTCAGGAATTTCCAGAAAAAAGAAAGATATTGGAAATATAGATTAAAACACGGAAGATTTAGGAGTCATAGAGCTCATTCCGATATTGGTATAAGACATAGAATGAAACCTGTTGTGAGGGAACATACAATAGAACACAAAGTAGCATTTTTAGGAAATCCTAATGTAGGTAAATCCTCACTTTTCAACGTTCTCACTCACTCTCACCAGCACATAGGAAACTGGCCAGGAAAGACTGTTGAACGAAAAGAAGGTCACTTTATTCTTTCTGATGATTATTTTGCAATAGTAGATTTACCAGGAACTTATTCACTTTCTGCAAGATCTGAAGAGGAAATTATAACTCGAAAATTCATTATAGAAGAAGAACCAGATCTTGTTTGTGTAATTGTAGATGCTATGCGATTAGAACGTACTTTATATCTAGCAACTCAAGCAATGGAACTAACAGACAAAGTAGCAATAATTATTAATATGATGGATATAGCAGAAAAAGAAGGATTGACAATAAATGCATCAAAACTTGAAGAATCACTAGGGGTACCTGTTCTTTTAGTAAGTGCATTAGAAGATTATAGTATTTTACGAATAAAGAAATTTCTCTATGATGCTCTTCACACAGAAAAATATAATTTCAATCCAGCTCAAATCATATATTCACCTAAAATTGAATACATGATTCAAGATATTTCTAAACAAATTGAATCTAGAGGGGTATGTTCTGAATATCCTTCAAGATGGTTAGCATGTAGAGTATTAGAGGATGAACAATCTGTAGTTGAGCAGCTAGAATCAGAATTTGATTTGTCTGATGTTTTTCTGAAAATAGAAAACATGGTTAAAAAAGAAAAATTTGATCCTGCAATAGAGATTTCAAAGATTAAGTTTTTAGCAATTCACAAAATTGTTGCATCAGCTATTTCTGGATATGAAGGATTCAAAGAATCCTTAAGTGATAAAATCGATAAAATAGTAATACACAAAATCTGGGGGTATCCTATTCTTTTTATTATTTTTGCAGCGTTTTTCTTACTTACTTTTTATGCTTCAACTCCTATAATTAATGGAATGAATTGGGTATTTGAGAAATTCTCAGCATGGTTATTAAATTCCTTAATAAGCATTAATAGTCCACCATTTCTAACAAGTCTAATTGTTAATGGAATTGTTGCTGGAATTGCAGCTGTTCTACTTTTTCTACCTATTATACTCATCTTTTATGGATTATTAGCAATAATGGAGGATTCTGGATATTTAGCAAGAACTGCTTATCTAATGGATAGAATAATGGGAAAATTTGGTTTACAAGGAACAGCATTTATGAGTATTATAATGGGTTTTGGATGTAATGTAGCAGGAATACTTTCAGCTAGAACAATCAAGAATGAGAAAGATAAACTAGCTATGATACTTACGAATTCATTTATTCCTTGTGCTGCAAGAATTGGTGTAATAGCATTTCTAACAGGAATATTTTTCCAACCTTGGTTAGCTGCTTTAATAATGTTTTCATTGACTGGATTAAGCTTAATTTTAGTACTAATATCTTCTATGTTGTTTGGATTATTTTATCAAAAAGAACAGGTATATCCATTGATTTTAGAACTCCCTGATTATAAACATCCAAGATTTAGGAATGTCTTTTATTTAACAAGGCAAAGAACTGGGATATTCGTTAAAAAAGCTGGAACTTTCATTTTTATAGCATCAATTTTTATTTGGTTTATTAGTAATATCCCATTTGGAGTTCCCCCCGAGCAGACAATAGTAGGATATATAGGAAGAGGATTATCTTTTATAACAGAACCTCTTTTTGGTTTCAGTTGGAAAATGGTTGTTCCATTAATATTTGGAATTGCAGCAAAAGAAACAATAATCTCAGCTTTAGGAATTATATATTCTAATGGAGGAGGTTTGATAGAATTGTTAAGAGCAAGCTGGAGTATTCCACAAACTATATCGTTCCTTGTATTTCAATTAAGTCATGTTCCATGTTTCGCAACTTTGGCTACTATAAAAAGTGAAACTAGAAGCTGGAAACTAACAGTATTAGGATTCTTCTATCCTCTATTACTAACATCATTAATAACAATTGCAATTTTTCACACTTTAGCAGCTATAATATGAAGAAGGAATAAAAATGAAAAAAAATGAAACCAAAAAAGAAATAAAATCTTTGAAACTTTGGAAACGATGGCTTGTAAAATTTTTTCTATCTGCAGGAAGTTGTGGAAATGACTGCTCTGAATGTTCTTTTTGTCCTTGGTTAGATAAAGAAAAATATTCGTTTGAAATAAAAAGAAAGTAAATAAGAATCTAAAGATTCTTTAAAATATCTTATAACTGGTTGGTATCAACTTGTCTTTTAGTCCATAAAACTACCTTGAAGAACAGCTTCTGTTGTTACTGCATTTACTCCTTTATCAACCCATTCTTCAATCAGAATTTTAGATTTTTCTTCATCTATTCCTTCTATGGCATCTATTACTAAATATATGCTATACTTATCTCTTTTTAGTAATCCTTCAATAGCCATTTTCACGCAAAAATCAATAGCTACACCATAAACCACAATGTTCTTAGGTTGAAGAGAATCTAGAATTGGAATAATATTTGGATTAGAAAATGCATCAAGTTCAGTTTTTCTAAAGATTATAGGTCCAATCCCATTTACTATCTCTTCTATTCTGTCCTCTTTGTATTTATCAGTATCAATCCACAAAGTTATATCAGATCTAGTTTCCATAATTTTCTCCTGCATAGGATCATCTTTCATACAATGAGGTGGAAAAGTTTCTTTATAATCTGGATTTTCTCTTTCAATTTCTGGATCTGTGTCTGAATGAAAATCAACAGATCCTAGTATTCTTATTTTATTTAATCTTGCATATTGAGTAAGTTTTCCTAAGTTCTCTTTGATTTTTTCTGCTCCAGGAACATATAAGCTTCCTTCTGGTTCCATGAAATCTCTTTGAGTATCAACATCCCAAAAAATAATTTTTGAATACACTTTAATCAACTAAGATTATCTTTGTAATTATTTAAAAGTATTTTAGTTTTGCAGAATTTCTTTAACTTCATTTAACTCTGATATTTGACAGTATCTTCCTTAGTTCTACAGAGGAAATTGCGCCTTGTCTTATAATCCGAGGTGGATCTGATGCAATATCAACAATTGTTGAAGGTTCCCCTATATCTGTTCTACCTCCATCAATTACACAAGGGATTTTTCCATTGAAGTATTCTAAAACTTTTTCTGCAGTCACAGCGCTTTCTTCTTCAGCAATATTTGCACTTGTAGTTGCAAGCGGAGTATTAATCATATCTATAATACTGATAACAATAGGATTGTTTGGCATTCTAACTCCTACTGTATTCAAGTTTGAAGTTACAATGTCAGGAACATCAGAATTTTTTTCAACTACAATTGTTAAAGGTCCAGGCCAGAACTCTTCTACTAATTTAAAAAACTTTGATTTGACATTTTTAGCTATATCGTAAATTTGTTCTTGACTCGAAACGAGAACATTTATTGGTTTATCAAGAGATCTATTCTTTATTGAATATATGTTCTCAACTGCTTCTGGAATGAAAACATCACAACCAATACCATAAATAGTATCTGTTGGAAAAGCAACAATTTCACCATCTTGAATGTATTCTACTGCTGTTCTAATTTTATTTAAATTAAGTTGGACAGGATTTACAGTTAATATTTCTGTTTCCAAAATAACACCTTCCTATTCTCTTACATTTATAAAACTGTGTGATAATCCTTAAACATTACGCAAAAAAATATTTTTGATTAATGCTAAAACCTAACTTTATAAACTCTAAATTTTCTTTAGAATGATGAGAAATAACAATAGAGGAACTATTTTAATTACTGCACCTG
>JBHLQZ010000137.1:0-4847 GCA_048883065.1 Candidatus Thorarchaeota archaeon
ATACAAAGGATATATTTTTGTTAAATATAAATAAAGAAAAATCACTGTAAACAGTGCTAAAAAAACACCTAATAAAGAGAAGAGAATCGTGTTTTTCTGTTGATCATTCTTAACGATTTCCTCTAGTTGTTCAATAACGCCATCAAGTTTTGCAATTGCCTCATTTGCTTTTTGTATTGCTACACTAAACTCATTCTCAATTGTTTTTAATTTTGCTTCTTGAATTAACTGTAATGCTGTATCTACTTCTGATGTTAGTTCTTTAGCTTCTGAATTTGAAACAGGGATTTTCTCAAGAAGATTAAGTGCTTCTATTAACTTTTCATTAGCATTATCAATTGATGTCAAAGCTTCCTGCTCTGTTTGAGAGTAAGATTGCTTATTTACCAAAAAGAGTGAAAGAAACAAGATTGTTCCCAAAATCACACATTTAATCTTTGAATGTCTAAACACTTTCTTTCACTTTCTTTTTATTTTTGATTTTAAATTCTCGAATAGTATCAATAATTTCTTACTTCTGCCTGAACCAATATAAATCCTAAGTAATGATGATAATAACAAAACTGCTAAAGTGAATGAACCAATAATAATAGTAAATGGAGTCGAGTTAATAATCCAAACCTGATTTAAGATTAATCCAGAAAAAATTGTAATTCCAACATTTACTCCAATAGCAATTAAAACTCTCTCAAATTGATCTATTGTTTCGTATAGTTTAGGAAAGAACAGATTTGTAATTGACCAACCTGGGATAAATAAAATAAACAAAAATCCAAAAATTACTCGAAGAAACAGAAAAGAGGATTCTTCAGGAATTAGAATTATAATTGGAAAGAACAGTGCAGTTAACAAGAAAATAGTCCAAAATTCAATTGAAAAATAATTAATTTTTATAAAATATTCTAGTATAGTTTCTGGTAATTTTCTAATGATTTTTGGGGATCCCAAATGGATTTTTTTAGTTCTTTCTAATTCTTGAACAACGAGAAAAACTTCATATTTGTCTTTACTTGTTAGTTCTACCGTCCTTTCTATAAGTTTCTTAACTGTTCTTGGTTTCTCTTCTTGTAAGGTTTTTTGTACTATTTTTTCAATTGTTAAACTATTTGTTTTGTTCATACCTTCGATAATACAGAAGTAATAATAAAAAAAGGTTTTTGATAAAATTCAAGCTAAAAACAAAGCAGAACTATGTTTTATCCTTAATCACAATTCATTAATAATTCTTCTTAATTCCTCAACTTTATCTGTTTTTTCCCAAGTGAACTCTGGTAAGTTTCTTCCAAAATGACCATAACATGCTGTTTTCGAGTATATTGGCCTTTTTAATTTCAATTGCTTTACTATTATCCCTGGTCTAAAATCAAAGATCTTCATTACAGCTTCTCTTATCTTATCAATTTGTACTTTTTCTGTGTTAAAACATTCAATGTTAATTGACAATGGTTCGGGTTCTCCAATACAATATGAAACTTGAACCTCACACTCATCAGCCAATTCTGCTGCTACCACATTCTTAGCAACATGTCTCGCAGCATATGATGCAGAACGATCAACTTTTGAAGGATCCTTTCCTGAAAACGCACCACCACCATGTGAATATTGTCCATATGTGTCCACTATAATTTTCCTCCCTGTTAAACCTGAATCACCATGAGGTCCTCCTACTACAAAACGCCCAGTTCTATTGATGAATATTTTAGTTTCAGAATCCATAAGATTTACAGGGATAACTTGTTGAACAACTTCCTTTATTATTCCTTCTTCTATTTCTTCTTGAGAAACATCTTCTGTATGTTGTGCTGCAATTACAATAGCTTCGATTCTGATTGGTTTATTCTCTTCATACTCAACAGCAACTAAAGATTTCCCATCCGGTTTAAGAAATTGAAGAATTCCCTTTTTTCTAACTTCACTAAGTTTTGCTGTTAATTTATGTGCTAATATTATTGGTAAAGGCATATATTCTGGTGTTTCATTTGTTGCATAACCAATCATAATGCCTTGATCCCCCGCTCCTTGTTCTTCTATTTCTCCTTTTCGAACTCCTTGTGAAATATCGGGAGATTGCGAATGAATTGCGTTTATAACCGCACAACCTCGATAATCAAAACCTATACTAGAATCATCATATCCTATTTCTTTTACAGTATCTCGAACTATTTTATCATAATCAATAATGCATTCCTTGATTGTAGTAATCTCTCCTCCAACTAGTACAAGACCAGTTGTAACAAAAGTTTCACATGCAACATGTGCGTCAGGATCTATTTTTAAAATTGCATCAAGAATTGCATCAGAGATTTGGTCACAGATTTTATCAGGATGACCTTCAGTAACAGATTCTGATGCAATTATTTTTCTGAATTTCACTTAACAAACACTCCAGAAGTAATTTTGCTACTAAAGAGATTATACAATATTTAAAATTATTGTGATATCAAAGTTTCAACAAAGAAAGATTGAGTTTTCGATTAACTGATTTGTTTTGTTGTGTCATTCGACATTAGAAGTGATTTGGATATCATTTAACCAATTTAGTAAATCTTCTTTCGAAGGAATATCCTCTGGGTTGTTACTTTTTGCAGCAAAAACTAATTTAGTTGAAAGTTTGTCTATTTCGTGTAATAACATTGGACTTTGTCCCTTTTCTAATAAACCGTCTCGCACTTCTAGCAATTGATTAGAGATTTTGATTAATTCCTGAGAAACATCTGGTGACTCTTGGATTATTTGTCTCATATGTGAAAAAGCATCTTTTACTGTTGATATTTTTGGATGAAATGTACTATGAAGGTGACTCGCAATTTGGTCTACTATCTGTTTTTCAACTTCTTCACGTCTTGTTTCTCCTTCCTTGTATTTTTTCTCCAAAATTACATTCGAAAGATGTCTCAATGTATTTTCTACTACTTCCTGAGATTGCAACTCTGGGATAAGATGAATAAGTTGTGTTTTAACTAAAATTCTTCTTTCATTTTTCTGAAAGTATGAATATTCGTCCTTTGAAAGAACACCAGAAGCGACTAAATTCTTAATTGCTTCTCTAAAGAGTTCTCTATTCCCTCTTCCTTTCCAAAATGAATAATCTATATTTGCTTTTATTTTGTCTGTTATTTCAGCAAGAGTAGATGTTTTAGTTGATTCCATAATAATTACATCTCTACTTTATGTTAATAAGAATTTCTTAATCGGAATATCAGTATTCTTACTTAAACTAAAAAATCATAGTAATTAGGAATAAATAATTAAATAAGCTCAACTATCAATATTTGAGATGACAGAAACAGTTGGAGTTCTATTTTGTGGTGGAGAAGGAACAAGAATGCGTCCTCTTACCTATTATATGCAAAAAGTCATGGTTCCTATAGGTCTAGACCAACTTCCTATTCTAGAGTATGTGATTACTCATTTTAAGAAACATGGCATCAAGGATTTAATATTGCTAGTAAATTATAAGAAAGAACAAATTCAAGGATACTTTGGAAATGGAGAAAAATGGGGGATGAATCTAGACTATGTGATAGACAAACCTGGTCCTAAAGGAACTGGCACAGCTCTTTTGAATGCTAAAGATATTATTGGCAACAGACGCATGATTATTTTCTATTCTGATATAATCACAAATGTTAATTTTACAGATATGCTGAATTTTCACTTAAAACATGGAAAATGGTCTTCAATTTTAGTTACTAAAGGTTGGGATTTGCGTGTTGGGATAGCTGAAATCGATGAAGAAAAAAGAGTTACAAAATTTGTTGAAAAACCTAAATTACCACTTTTAGTAAATACAGGAATCAGTATAATAGAACCAAATGTATTTAATTTTCTTGAAGAATCCGACAGCAAAAAAAGTATTGATTTATCGAAAGATATATTTCCATTTTTTGTTGAAAAAGAAAATGTCATGGCTTATATCCCTGATGATTGTTATTGGGATGATATTGGCTCTATAGAACGTTATGAAAAACTTAATCATGAGGAAATAACGAGACTAATGAAATAAGCTCTAAATAAATGAAATAAACTTATAACCAATTAAAATAAAGGGATTATACTCTCAAATTGCCTAACAAGACGTGTGTTTATATGAAGTATCGATTAATGGATTTATTAGCATGCCCAGTTGATAAAGCATGGCCTTTGAAACTTGAAATTGAAGAAAAAGAAGAAGAATCAGAGAAAATTCCAATACCCATAGAAAACTCTCTTACTAATGTTGTTTGTAGTTATTATTGTGATTATAAAAAATATTATCTTGTCAATATCAAGGAAGATTCAACAGAAGAAGTTAAAGAGATTGATGAAATAGAAAAAAACGTTTCGAAGAGAGATTGTGAAAAATGTTTCCAAATAGAAATAACGAAAGGAAAACTCTATTGTTCTGAAAATGATGAGCATGTTTACGATATAAAAGAAGGCATACCTGTCATGCTTACACCCAATCAAATAAAAGAATTGTATGGTGATAAAAAATAGAGAATCATTTATGGTTTTAAATAGTAGGATAATTCTACCATTATGCCTTTTCTTCTTTTTCTTCTATAGAGGTAGTATTCTCTTTATTTTTTAATTGCAGATTGCGAACTCTCCAGATAAGAGTGATTATTTCTAGTAATATTCCCACTCCTAGAAGTATATCTATGATAATGATTTTAGTAATAAAATCCTCGAAGGAGTACAAAAATTGTTGTATGGATAAGAAAATAGCAAAAGCAATAATGGTGATTATAATCATAATTAAATGAATGCTCAAAGCTTGATTCAATTGTATTTTACTTTTTTTCAAATCTATCTTGAATTTCTTCATAATTTCTTATTCACCTTTATCTGTAATCACGTTGGAA
>JBHLQZ010000138.1:0-4818 GCA_048883065.1 Candidatus Thorarchaeota archaeon
AAAACGGAAACCTTCAGGTCCTTCCCTCTATAGATACGTACAAGATCTTGTTAAAGCTGGTTTTGTTTCTTGTATTGGAAAAAGAATTGATAAGCCAATGATCGAGAAACTCTTTGCTAGAACAGCAAAATTATTTCTTAATGACAAATACTATGAGAAACTAATTAGTTCCTCAAAGCCAAGTATAGGAAGCATTGCTAGGTTAATAGAACTAATTTATGAAATTCCTAAACCCGATGATGAGGTAGTAAGAGAGTATTCTTCCCAAATGAAAGTCTCTTTTCAACAAATAACAAAGAAACTGTTTAAAGAAAAATCTGAAGAGTATGTGAAAATTGTTGAAAAACTTTCTTTACAAGAAATCAATTCTGTATTACAAACAATCAGCATTTTAGATTTGATTGTAAATCGAGCTCAGTACAAAAGATTACTGGAAGTTTTAGATTAATTTTTTCTAATGAAATACATTGAATGATAAAATAAAATGAAAAAGTGTCTCTAAATGGTTGTAGAAGTTGCAATAGTAGATATTAATGATTACAACAAAGCACTTGACTTAATTGGTGGAATTGATGATTTAAACATTTCAGAGAAAAAAGTAACTATAAAAGTTGGGATATACAATCCTGCTACAAATATTTGTACAACTGTAAACACACTTAATTCTATCATTAACTCCTTTTCTAAGATTAGAAATATCCTAGTTGTTGAGTCAGATAGTGGTGCAGGTCCTGGATTGGAACGTTTAGAAATCTGGAGAGATTGTTTTAATGAGAAAGCTAAACCGTTCAATCTTTCACATGATAAAAAAACTAAACTGGTTAATGTTGCTGGAGAAAATGTACCATTATCTCACGTGCTCTTTAAACCTAATATCTTTGTCAGCACTCATGTACCAAGAAGATACGAAGAAGCAGGGGATGAAGATTTAATGAACATGGGATCTATTATTAAAAACCTGTTAGGTTTAATTCCTGATACAAAAAAATACAGATTTCATAAACAGTTACCTACAGCTCTATTAGATATGTATGAATCTGTTGGCGGTATAGATTTAGCAATATTAGATGGAACTCATACATATCTAGGATATAGAGAAGAAAGAGTAACTGTTTTATCAAATAAACTAATAGTTGGAAGAGATGCTTTCGCAGTTGAAGCAGTTGGAGCATACATGGTGGGATTTGAACCAACAGAAATGCCTGTACTACAAGAAGCAAAGAAAAGAGGATTGGGAGAAATTAACATTAATAATATAAATATCATAGGTGATATTGAGTCTCCTAAAAAAAATATAATTCAAGTATTCAAACAGCTCTCTCAGAAGAAACCATCATAAAGGAAAATAAGTAAAATATTTTATCTTCTTTGGAAACCTCATTATTATTTAGAATATTAAATTGTACAATTTATGTAAAAATAAAAAGTTAATATATAATGAAATTTAACACTTTATTGAGCGTTATGTCCTTTAAAGAACTCGTTTCAAAAAGAAGATCTTATAGGAAAATATTACCAATTGAAGTTACACCAGAAATAATATCGGAGTTTGTTGAAATAGCAAAACTTGCACCATCCTGCGATAACAATCAGCCTTGGAGATTTGTGTTTATTTATGATAAAGAGTCTTTAGAAGAGATTCATGAAGTTTTTGATGAACAAAATTATTGGATAAAAACTGCTTCTTTACTAATAGGTGTTTTTTCAAACCCTAATTTTGATTGTCAAATCGAAGAAAGAAAATATTACTTATTCGATACTGGGATCGCTGTTGCGTTTATACTTTTACATGCTACTGAAATGGGTCTAGTAGCTCATCCTACTTCTTACTATAATGAAGAAAAAGCTAAGGAAATAATGGACATCCCTTCTGAAATGGAGTTAATGTCAATAATTGCTATAGGTAAACGTGATGATGTATCCAAAATACAATTAACTCCAGAACAAGAACAAAGTGAATTAGAGAGACCTAAAAGATTCAGTATTCAATATTTAAGTTATCTTAACAAATATATGGATGAATATGAAGAAAATAAACAGCGATTTACTGAGCTATTAAAGAAAAGATGAAGAAATTCTTAGTTAATCAGACAAATGATATTTGGTAGTAGCATAATTTTCTCTAATTATTACTTCGTTGTCTTGATATTTTGTTGCAAATTGACCACAGTTTGATCCAATCTCATTTTCCTCCCATTCTCCTATACTTATTGAAGCTTCAAAACCTCTTTTTCTAAACTCTTCTAGAAGAGGAATAAATTCAGAATTTTCTTGTGTTATTCCACTTTGAAGTTTATTATGTATGGCTCTATTTGTAGGGTTAACAGGTGTTAGTTTTATCCAATATTTAGTTGGATTAAAGAATTCTAAAATTGTGTCTGGATCTATTTCAGAATTTTCAGCTACAGCGAAGTTTAAAGTTATCTTTCTATCTCCATCTTTGTACCATAATTCTCCATAATTTGCAATTTTCTCTAGTGACCAGATATTAGGGCTCATCCATTTCTTTCTTTCATCTTCATTTGTTGAGTGTATAGAAAACTGTAATTGAAATTTACCATCTGAATAAAATTGATTCTTTATTTCTATTAGTTTTTCCAAAAATTTGTCTGCGCCATTAGGGGCAATTGTACTTATGCATGGCATTAATCCAGGAGCATCATATTTTGTTGGCAAATCCTTCAAAACATCAAGTACTGCATTGTTTAAAGTAGGTTCTCCCATTCGAGCAAACTGCACTTTAAACTTATCTATTGGGATTTTACAATCTGGGTAACGAGCATTAATCATGTAATCGATTTCTTCTAACATTCCCTCTTTGGAGATGTTTCCATGAAAATACTCTCCAGCATCACACATTAGGCAACCAATGGGGCAACCATACATAGTAGAGATAACTAAAACCCACTTCTTATCTCTGGGAATAGGAGGTTGTAGACTTTCAACAAATTCTACAACTTTATCTTGTTGTTTTGCCACATAGAGGATAGCTAAATCCTCTTTACCATATTTGCCTAGTAGTTCCATTATAATCTTCCTTTTCAGATAGCTTTTTTACTATTTCCATTGCAACGTTCATTCCGTCCCCCATAGCAATAGAAACATGTCTATAGTTCCCCTCCTTTGCATCACCTACAAAATAAATAGTGCTACTTTTCCTCGGAGTTTTATTTAGTGCTTTTAATTCATCCGATAAGAATTGAATGTTTGGTTCTCTTCCAATCGCTACTAGAATGATATCAGCCTCCATAGGAATTATTCTTTTTTGCATTTTAGTTAATAGAGTTACAGTATTGTTCTCTGAGATTATTTCTACTGGTTCTCTGTTTTTTACAACTCTTATTTTATTTTGACTTTCCACTCTTTTTTGAAGTATTGGTAGGCTTTTAGTTTTACTTGTTCTTTGAATTATCGAAACACTTTCTGCTGATTTAATTAAACTCATAGCATAATCGTAAGCAACATCCCCGCTTCCAATAATGAGCATTGATTTATTGCGAGATAGATTCTTAACATTATAAACCTCATAGTAGAGCTTATTCAATTCAAAAGCTTTTTTTTCCCCTTTAATATTCAACTTCTTAGGAATCGAACCAGTTCCAATGATAATATGTTCTGATAGGATTTCTTTGCTTGTTGTTTTGATTTTATATCTTGATTCACTATATTCAACAGATTCTACTTTTTCATTGATATATGGGATTTTATTGTTTAATAATTGTGTTTTTATAAGGTTAACAAAATCCAAACCTTTTATCCCTTCAGGAAAACCTAGAAGATTTTCAACTAAATTTGCATTTCTAATAGATCCACCTATTTCTTTCGCGATAAGTGTTATATCCACTCCAGAGCGATTTAGTTGAATAGCAGCAGTGGCACATGCTGGACCTCCCCCAATAAGAGCAACCTTTGTTTGAATATTACTCCCCACTCATTATCTCCTCCACAGTCATACAAACACCAAAACCATGAGAAATAGCTCTTAACGTTCCAACATGCAAATCTTCTGTATATGTTGCAGTTCCATCCATAACGAAAAATACTTCAAAATATCTAGCGAAAGCATCTCTTGTTGTTGTTTCACAACATAAATGTGTCATTACACCAGTAATTATTAATTGTTCAACTCCTAACTCCTTCAACAATTTGTTAAGTCCAGTTTTTCGAAAAGCACTATAGTAATTTTTTGTTATCACTATTCCTTTACTTGAATCTATATGTGTTATAATTTCAGAAATTTGATCTTCTTCTGTGATAATATCTTTCCACATTTTTTTCATCAAGTCATCCGGTTCAGAGCTAGTAATGTGTCGTGTAAAAATAATAGGTCTTCGTTTTTCATGCATAAAAGAAATCAAATTGTTAATTGGTAGTATTATAGTGCCAGCTGAAGGTATATGTGCATGTGAATTGCGATCTATAAAGTAATTTTGCATATCAAGAACTAAAAGTGCTGCTCTATTTATTCTTAATTCAAACGGTTTACGTGATTTTATGTCTCTTGTAATAGATTTCCATTCTTCTATCTTTTCTTTTCTGTTTGCATGAGTGAAATAAGATTCTTTTTCCATCAATATTTTTTGAAATTACTCCTTAATAAATTAATTTGCTTACCACAAATTCATTTGAAAGCTAAAATACTCTCTCCATCTAGAACCTTTTCAGTTTGAAAGCCTACATCTTTTAAACGATTTTGTACTCCTTTAACAAAATCTTTTCCTCTATATTTAGATCCTGGATTGCCAACATAATGAAGAAGTCTACCGCCTTTTCTCAAAATACGATAAAGATCTATATAAAATTCTATTGAATATAACT
>JBHLQZ010000139.1:0-1501 GCA_048883065.1 Candidatus Thorarchaeota archaeon
ATGCACTGAATATGGTAGATACTATTTACTTGAAGCTTTAGCATTTGCAGATAAAACAGCATGGTCGTGGTTTCATGTTTTCTCTCTTGGAAGTTTAGTTTTTCTTATACTTTTCTTAATGTTAACTAAAAAACCTCTAGAAATCTTCAACAAAGAGATGTTATACACATTTGGAGCATATTTAACAATGGTTGGACTCACTCTATTTGCACTTGGTTGTATGAGCAATCAATTATTTGAGATTTCCTCATTAACAACATTGTTTTTTGGTGTCATACTCTGGCTAAGTACTCTATTGGAAAAGCTGAATAAAATTTCCACTGAAAGGAGTTCTCTTCTTAAGGGGATTGGATCTCTAGTTTACTTTTTAGGTGTGACTATAACAACATTCAGAAATTTCTCAACTGTTCTAAAAAATTCACCTTTAAATTACTTATACAACATTGTTATTGTTACAAACAATAATGTGGTATCCAGATCTTTCTTACCTACATTTCCTGATTGGATTTTTGGAGGATTAATTTGGTTGATTTTAGCAATTTACTGGACAATGCCATTTCTACAAGAAAAAGGAGTTTTCAGAAGAACTGCAAAATCAGGATCAATTCTACTATCAACAGCTGTTGTAATTTACGCTTTTGAACTACTAATTCTTGGATTCTTTTTCATTAATTTTGGAAAGATGCAAGGAGCAAGTATAGTTTTAATGTTTGTTGGAAGTCTTATAGGGATTCTAGCTTCTATAACTATTTTCTATTATTTAACAATAAAATGGAAATTGTTTAAGAAAAAACCAAAGAAGCTTGAACCTGCAACACTAGTTACAGATGAAAGTCAACCAACAACATAATC
Source organism: Candidatus Thorarchaeota archaeon (assembly GCA_048883065.1). Lineage (GTDB taxonomy): Archaea > Asgardarchaeota > Heimdallarchaeia > Heimdallarchaeales > Heimdallarchaeaceae > UBA460. The sequence continues at coordinate 853 of JBHLQZ010000139.1, forward strand.
CTTTTTTTTTATTTTAGATTTGAAAAGCATGTAGTACAAACATTCACATCTAAAACAAAATCATTATATTCTTTTTTTGCTAAGTGAAGCTCTTTCTCATCAACTCTGTGACCACATGTATTGCATTGGTAAAATCTGTTTACTTTAAATTTAACAACGCGAGCTGGGCAATTGAAAATTCTTTCATTTTTATTTTCTGAGCCAAATTTAGTAAAATCTCCTTCAATTCTACCAGCAAACAAAAGAGGATACATAGCGTGTAAAGCTTCTATGCATAATCCCTCAGGAGTTGTATAGTTATTTATTTGGAATTTTTGTCCTTTTTCATGAAAAGCTCTACATGGTGCTGCTTCTATTACTTCTATTTCATAACCTATAGATTCAAACCAATCTTTCTCTGTTGAACTCATAAAAGGAGAGAGATATTTCTCTATATAAACTAGGAAAGCAAACTAAGTAAGAAAACACTAAGAAACCCAAAAAGGTCCTTCATTGGAGATAAAGAATACAGGAGTTCCAGATGTTGTACAAAGAATAAAACGAGTAAAGTAAAATCCCATCCCAGCAAGAGGAGCATAAATGTCACTTACTTCAACTGTCTGATTTACAAAGAAGAGAGGAGTATTTATTGAAAAAATATATTGAATAA
>JBHLQZ010000139.1:1511-4791 GCA_048883065.1 Candidatus Thorarchaeota archaeon
CAATATTCCACAATTCAGAATCACTAGTGGATTCATTATATGAAGTAATTGAATGAAATAAGGTAGCTGAAAAATTATAATAAAAAAGAAATGTAGGATATGAATTTATAATATTCAACAAAGAAGTTGCATTTATGCCAGAAGATAGTGTACCATGGTAAATAAACTTGTGATATCTCCATTCTTTTGGAGTAAAATCTTTTGGATTATAAGCACTTAAAAAACACTCCTCATTTTCAATGAGTTTAGAGATATTCTTAATATTACCTTCTAAAAAATCATATCCCCTTATTTCATCAAAATAATTACAGTCTCCTGATATATCTTCCAAAGAAAGCAGTATCGATAAGTAGTTCTCGTCAAAAACATCTCGTTTTATTTCACTTACCAATTTCGAAGGATCAAATTTGGAATTTTTTATATTTATTACAATAATAGGTGTTATAGCTCCAATGATAACAATGCTTACAATAAGAACTATAGCAATTTTCTTCATTTAATAATCAAATGGGAATAAAATAATTAAAAGTAATTGTGTTGTGTTAAACACACACTCTATTTTTACCAAAAATGACCATCTAGTAAAATTCATATATACTTTGTTTAAAGTTTGTTTATGTCTAAAGAAATTATTGCTTGGGATCTTTCTCTCTTCTACAAAAATGTAGATGATCCAGAAATAGAGAAAGATATGAAAAAAATTGAAGAACTTGCTCTTCAGTTTAACAAAGAAGTTAAAGGTAAGCTTACAGATAAATCATTATCTTCTTCACAGTTAAAAGAATGGTATAAAAAAATAGAAGCAATATATGAGAAGATATTAGATTTAGATCTCTTCTCTTCGTATCTATATTCGACAACATCACTCGATGATACAGTTAAAGCTCTACATTCAAAAGTTGAAGAGTTTAGAGTAAAAATAGAAGAACAAACAATGTTTTTTGAACTAGATCTCAACAAAATATCTGATAAAAAATATGAAGAATTTCTAAATTCAGAAGAATTATCAAATTATAATCATCATTTGAAATTCAATCGTCAGGAAAAACCTCATCAGCTTTCAGAAAAAGAAGAATTAATCATTCAGCTTAAAGACCTAACAGGAGCCAGAGCTTTTAATAAACTAAGTAGTGAACTCTCCAGCAGTTTCACATACGAGTTCGAAGTTGAAGGAGAAAAGAAAACACTACCAGGACCTGAATTATTTGCATATATGTATCATAAAGACAAGGAAGTAAGATACAGAGCTCTTAGATTATATCTTTCTAAATATGAAGAAAACGAGTTGGTATTTACTCATATCTACAATAATGTTCTAAAAAACTGGGTTTTAGAAACTAAAAAAAGAAATTACTCAACACCTATTTCACGAAGAAATCTCAGAAATGAAATAAGCGATAAGACAGTAGAAGTCTTAGGAGATGTTACAACAAAAAATAACACATTAGTTGAGAGATACTACAATATCAAGAAAAAAATAATCAATCTTCCTGAACTAAGAATGTCAGATATGTATGCTCCAGTGGGAGAAGCTTCTCTGAAATATACATATGAAGAAGCAATAGAAATTATAAAAGAAGCAGTGCAAAAATTTAATCCAGAATTGGTTAAGATAACCGAAGAATTAGTAAAAAGAAAACATATAGATGTAACACCAAGAAAAGGAAAAGAAGGTGGTGCTTTTTGTGGTTACAGTAAGCAAAAGGAATATCCCTTTGTTTTTGTTAATTTTACAGGTGATATTGATTCAGCTCTTACTTTAGCACATGAACTTGGTCATGCTTACCATCATTACTATATACAACAAAAACAAACTATGATTAATATTGGAAGCGCTTTACCAGTTGCAGAAATTGCTTCTGTTTTCAATGAAATCTTAACATTTGATCATTTTATGAGTATGGATCTTTCAAAAGAAGATAAAATAGCATTGTTAGCAAATAATATAGAAAGTAATTTTGCAACAAGTCATCGTCAGAACGCTTTCTACAGATTTGAAAAATACATCCATGATTTACTAGATGAAAGATTACCTACTACTAAAGATTTGAAGGAAGCGTTTACTAAAGAGATGAAATTAATGTTTGGAAATTCAATTACTAATATTGATGAAGATTATTCAAGCTATATTTTCACAGTTCCTCATTTCCTTAATGTGCCTTTCTATGTTTATGCTTACAACATGTCTAATTTACTCGTTATAGCACTATATCAATTGTATCTAGAACAAAAAGAAGAATTTATTCCAAAGTACATGAAACTTCTTACTGTTGGGCGTTCTTTAACACCAGAAGAAATGTTAGCCAAAGTTGGAATAGATCTTAGTGATCCTTCGTTCTGGCAAAAAGGTATGGATTATTTATCAAAGCAAATTGATTTGTTAGAAGAATTAGTTTGATAATAGGAAGAAGAAACAATAATTTGATAAATAATCAGTTCTTTCTTTTTTTTAATGAAACTAACAGATTTTCATACTCATACAATTCTATCAGATGGAGCTTTGACTCCTTCAGAGCATCTGAGAAGAATGATTGTAAAAGGAATAGCTGCAGCAGCTATTACAGATCATATAGATGCAGCTACAATTGATCATATTCTGAATAGTCTTGATAAAATAAGATATGATTTTGATGAATATATTACTTTCTTGCCAGGTGTAGAAATCACACATGTTTTACCTTCTAAAATAGCTGAATTAGCAAAAAAAGCGAAGAAGAGAAATTTCCTTGTTGTAGTACATGGAGAATCAATTGTTGAACCTGTGATTGAAGGAACAAATCGCGCTGCAGTCGAATGCACTGATGTAGACATACTTGCACATCCTGGAATTTTAACAGTTGAAGAAGCTCAATTAGCAAAGGAAAATGACGTATTTCTTGAAATAACAACAAGAGGGGGACACTCTTTAGGAAATGGTCGAGTTGCAGATTTAGCGATAGAAACTGGAGCTAAAATGATATTAAACACTGATTCTCATCAACCTAAGGAGTTTATCACAAAAGAACTTAGAGAAAAAACAGCTTTAGGTGCAGGAATACCTAGAAGTATGTTTGAAGAAATTTTTGTAAAAAATGCTAATGAAATTATCAAGAGAATAAGAGGTTAGAAAATATGTCAGAGAAATTTAAGCTAGGAGAAAAATCTATAGTAGCAAGACATCACAAAGGGAAAAAACTCTTTCGATTTTTTAATAAAATCATGAATGGTGTCTTTATCTTTCTTTATAGATCTTATTTTCTTCCTCTAATTGGAATAGGAAGAAGTATGGCATTAGTCCATA
>JBHLQZ010000140.1:0-4760 GCA_048883065.1 Candidatus Thorarchaeota archaeon
TTACATAAGCAAAAATCATTAAATTTTTAAACTTATTAAGATTGCTTGTTCCTTTTCTTTTTATCCATCTTCTGTGCGATGTTAGAATGCCTAAAAGAATCAAAATTAGTGCTAATAGTGCTAATGAAGCAGCTATGATAGTATAATATGGCAGTTCGGTATACTCACCTATTGTTTCAGGAAGACTCAATGAAAGTATAATGAACATCAAACCTATAGCTTGGAAGGTTTCATATCTTATACCTTTAAAGATTGAATGAATAAACCAAAATACGACTATAAGGGAGAGGAAACCAATAGCTATCCAAAACCATATTGTATCTATCACAAGTGTATAATTGAATAGCTTCTTCTTGAATTTTTCTGCTACCAGAAATTCTTTAAATGAAATTGTTTTTATTGAGCTGAGATTGCATAAAATGTCTTCCAAGAAAAATATAGGATTTTTGCTTATTCATGGTTTTACAGGAACTCACTACGAGATGCAACCCTTAGCTGATTTTCTTATAAAAGAAGGTTTTACCACAGAAAACATAACTTTACCTGGGCATGAAACAACAGAAGAAGATTTAACGACCAAAAAATGGACAGATTTTACAAGTTTTGCTCAAAAACAGTTAGATAAATTAAAAGAATTTTGCGAAAAAGTATTTGTTTGTGGACTTTCAATGGGAGGTGCGATCACTTTATATCTAGGGGCAACAAATCCCGATATTGATGGAATTATTCCTATGGCTGCTGTTTGCAAACCTCCTGATTGGAGGATGTATTTATTATCAATTCCTTATGTACACTTTATTTATCCTAAACATAGAAGCAAAGAAAGCGGTTGGGAAGATTTGGAAGCTTTAAAGACTCATAAAAGTTATGAATATTATCCCATAAAAGCAGTTAATCAGCTCTTCTGGATGATTAAAACAATAAAGAAAGAAACAAAGAAGATAACAGTACCAATTTTAATAGTATATAGTAAAAACGATCCAAGTGTTCCAAAAAAGCAAGCTGAATGGATATTTAACAATATTCAATCAAAAGATAAAAAAATACTAGAAATTGTCAAAGGAGGACATGTGATCCCTGAAGATGCTGGAAGGTTTCAGCTTTTTGAAGCTTTAGAAAAATGGTTAGAGAAAAGGATAGAATAAAATTAAAAACTATTAACTGCTTCTTTTATTACATCATAGCATTTGTCTAGAAGTAAATTCATTCTCTCTTGATTAACATCATAAGGAAACTTTGGTAAATCAGATCTTTCTAACATTTCTTCCTTTGTAGTCCCTTCAACTACCAAATCCTCTAATTTTTTAACAAGAAGTTCTAGATACTTTTGTTGAATTTCAATTTCTTCTTTATAGGTTATTGGACCATGTCCTGGAACTATTTTCTTTGGGGTTAAATAGATCATTTGCGTATATGCATCAATCCACAAATAAGGGTCTACTGTTGGATCTCCCCCATATGGGAACATTTCAGCAAAAAGCAAGTCTCCCGCAATTATAACTTCATCTTTTGGAACATATACATAACAACTTCCTTTACAATGACCATGAGTTTCAATAATCTCTATCTGAGTATCATTTTCTTCAATAACATAATCTCCAACAAAGGTTTTAGTAGGTAAAGTAAGTTCCAAATCCTGCCATTTTTCTTGAAATTCAGGATTCTCAGATATAAATTTAGCTAATTTTTCTTCTGTCCAATTTTCTGTAAAATCCTCTTCCATCATCTTTTGAGTTGCAACTGTAGATATGATTTCACAATCCTTGAAAATTTGATTTCCACAAACATGATCAGAATGATAATGGGTTAAAACAAGATATTTGATAGGCACACCCATGGCTTTTTCAGCTGCATCTCTTGCATTTTTTGCAGATATAGGATCTAATCCACTATCTACCATTATTCCACTAGTTTTTAATTTGATAGAAGCTACATTACCTCTAGTTTCTCCTTTTGTGTGTGCCCAAACATTATCAGAAACTTGTTCAAGTTCAAACATTAAAATCAAAAAATGAATTTATTGGTTGAATAAATAGTTTTCTGAAATATTTCATATCTTCAATATTTGCAAGAATTTTTAGTAATAACTTTAAAAAACAAACATTAGAAAAAACAAAAAAAGAAAAAGGAAATTTGAATATTTTTAGAATTTCTTTCTACGATATTGAATAACCACAATTAAGAGGATAAAAGTACCTGCTATCAAACTTGAAATAATAACAGTATTATCAAATTCATGGATAATAGGAGCAGGACCTAAATATTTATAGAAAATATCAACATCTGTGCCAGAGCTTAAGTAATCAGTAAAATCAAACCACACTACATGAACAAGACCATTTGAATCCACTCCAAAGGAAGGATGCCTAGAATCACCTGTGCTTTCAGTAGAAACAACTTCTGTAATTGTCCACGAGTAAGAAATATCTTTGCGTTTATAGAAAATATCATGATCTAATCCACAATTAGTATAGTTTGTATAATCATGCCAAACTATATGAATAGTATTAGCAGGATCTACTGCTATTGAAGGAAGCCAAGAATCACCTGTACTTTCTAAGGACACTACATCATATAAACTCCATAAAGTTGTAGAAGAATTCCAGTATTTGAAGAAGATATCATAATCAAATCCACTACTTGCATAATCAGTATTATCACGCCAAGCTATATAGATACTATCAGTTAAATCAACAGTAATAGAAGCTTCAACTGCAATACCTGTACTTTCATTGGAAACAACAAATATGGGTGACCATAAATTTGAAGTGGTTAAATTTCTATAAACTATATCCCAATCATCATCTGTATTATAATCATAATCATTCCAAACTATATGAACAGTTCCTGCTGAATCAACTGCAAGAGATGTTGTTCCTGAATCATCTATACTTCCTGTAGAAACAACTTCTGTAGTATTCCAAGAATAAGAAGATGCGTTCCAGAATTTGTAAAAAATATCTTCATCAGTTCCAGCTCCATTGTAATCAGTATAATCTCTCCATACCACATGGATATTTCCTTCAAAATCGACAGCAAGAGATGCATGTCTAGAACTTCCTGTGCTCTCTGTTGATACGAGTTCAGGGGAGGTCCAGGAGGATGTAGAAGAGTTCCACTGTTTATAAAATATGTCCCTATCTGTTCCAGCGCCAAGCATATCAGTATAATCGTCCCAAACTACATGTACAGTATCTGTAGAGTCAACAAAAATAGAAACGGATTGTGATTCATCTGTACTTTCTGCAGAAATAACTTCAGTTGTAGTCCATGAAGAGGTAGAAGCATTCCAGCGTTTATAAAAAACATCCATATCAGTACCACTACTAGCATAATCAGACCAATCTTGCCATGCAACATGAATATTATCAGCAGAGTCAATATAAAGAGCAGGATTCCTAGAATCGGCTGTACTTTCAGTAGAAACAACTTCTGTTGTATTCCATATCCATGAAGAACGATCTAAAGAATTTATTTTATTGTTAATATTTTTTTCTTCAACAAGAGCTTTTGTGGTTAAAACATAAAGTGAAGAAGTGCATATTAGAAAACCAATGAAAAAAACACTAAAAAACAAAAAAAAATTCATAATTCTTTTTTTCATAATATCAACTTTTCTTTCAATTTTTCTCATCTAAGTTTAAACTATATTTTTTAAACTGTAAACCATAGGTATTAGAAATAAAAACCTTTCTCGTTTCTTTTTCTTAGTTTCATCATATGTATAAAAAAAATAAGACTACAATTTATCAAGTAAATTGTAGATTTCTTCATCAATATTATTCAATCTTTCTTCTAATTCTTCAATTAACTTTCTTTTCCCTTCCATTGTTTCAAACAGATTATTCATTCTTTCTACATACTTAGCTCTTGTTTTTCCTTCATCTCCTTCACTTATTAAGACTTCAATAGATGAGGTTATACGTTGATATTCTTGATCAATTCTATTAAGATTTGATTGTTCATTATTTATTTGTTCATCGATTTGTTTTTTCTCTTTTTTAATCTGTTTGATTTTCTTTAAAACATCAACTTGTTTTTCTTTTAAAGTGTCTAATTTTAATAAATCATCTAAATATTCATCAGAGATGGAAGCAATAGAAACACTTTCAGATGTTTTTCTAAAGGTTGGAATTTCTATCTTTGTAAGAGATTTTGGTTCAACATCAATTTTTGCTCTGAAATAGTTTGGAGTTTCTTTTGTATCAACTTTTGATTTCTTTTTATCTATTTCATAACCATACAGCTTTGGTACTTCACAAATTACTGTTTTTTCTTCTTCGCATTTATTGTCAATTTCTAGCTTGTAGGTTTTATTATTGATATAGGTTTCAACGTAGTATTGACCTGATAGAGATATACCTATTTTCTTTGACATAGTTGTTTCTTGTTGTTTAATGACTATATCTTGTTCAACTAGATATGGAACTATTTGTTTTTCTCCCTTTGGAACTCGTTTTAGCATAGCTTCTCCAGCATATTCACCTGCATCATATATAGTTACTGGACCTTCTTCCCATCCATAGCTAGTCACATTTTCTATTTCAATAGCTTTGAATGGATGAGTTGCATGTTGCTGCTGATTATAAATATTAATTGTTTCTTTGGGAATATCCATAGAATGAAGTAACAATAGAGCTGATTCTCCTTTCTTAATTGATACAGGTTGTTTTAGATTAAAGGAAACACTCTCTGTTGTTGTAATTACTTCAGCTGATTCTGCAGCACCAACGACGTATTCATAAGGTTCTTCATCCATA